>JALVQI010000023.1 GCA_027031485.1 Candidatus Aminicenantota bacterium
TCCTGAGATTTAAATTAACCTTAGGAGTAGGATAGTCATATAAATTATACATCGGTATGTCAGAATCAGCTCCTTTTGAGAATGTCAGAAGATCTCTAATGATGTTCAGTTCGCTTGTTGTAGCCTGTGAGTGCGCGTATGCCCAGTCGGTATAGGCTGTCGTAAGAACAACATAACCTTTACCGTATTTATAATAAAGCATTGCGGGTTTTCTGTTCTTTGTTCTTCTTAAAAGGATAACGGAATCCTTAGGATATTTGTCTATATAACCGTCAACAGCAAGTGTGGCTTTATCATAAGTAAGTGATGATAAAACAGGGTGAGTAAGGTCAGTATAAACCGAACCCCAGTAGCAGCTTTGATCCTGTCTCCAACCATAAACTTTGAGTTTTTCCCCTTCGGGAATGGGGACTATGTTTTCTACATGAGAGCCATACTGTTGGGAGAATACAATTATTGTTCCGCCGTTAGAGACATATTGTTTTAGGGTTTGTTTTAGAGAGAGGTTGTTTTGAAGAGAACCTAATTTTCCGCTCGGAATGATTAATACCGGATTCTTTTTTGCCATTTGAGGTTTTAGATTCAAGAATGTGAAATACAAAGGTTCTTTCATCAAAGGCATAAGTTTTATCACATTTCTGTTTATAAATTCAATTGGCATTACTATCTTGGCTTTTGTGCTTATATACGGAATATCCTTATCTTTATAATTTGCTACGGCATAACTATAATTATCGTCAGGATTGTCCGGCTTCACGAATATAGGAACTATACATTTATCAATATATTTATCTATTCTTTTTACATAATAACTCATTATTGTATTAATATACACATCTCTAATCTCCTCGTAATACAATAAATATCTCAGCATATCGGAATTATTACTTATAAAACATGTTTCGCCTAATGAATGCTGCACAATAAAATCATTCTTCGGATTGTTATCTTTATCAAAAGAAAAATCATGAACAGCTTTTAAAACTTTTACTTTCGGTCTCGGTTTGATCCCTCTATTGCGAAATAAACCTAAATCATTTATATTAGCCATATTATAGATTGGTAAAAGATTAATTTTTTTTGAATCTGTTCTGGGAAGAATATAATAAAACAGCTGCTCGCTTCCATGAGCAGACGCTTTATCAAAGCTATTCAAATGCAATGATAAAAATATACCTTCCGGATCAAATAAACATTTATCTTTTTCCAATTTAGTTAGCTTCCCCAAAAGTTCTTTTATTACTTTCTGTCTCAGTTTTAATTCTCTTTGTTGTCCCGTTTTTTTTGCATTTCCTTTTACAGTTAATATTTTCGGATCTTTCTTATATGTAATATTAACATTATCTATTTTGTATTTGTTTTTCAAGGTATTCTGTATCTCTTCTCCGAGTTTATGAGTAAAATAATATTCGTAAATAGGGTTTTCAAGATCAAAATGTTTTGCATCCGGAAAATTTTTATTTACAGCTCCCGGTCTTAAATTTTTAGAGCAATGTCCGGGGTCAAGAACTACGACCAAACCGTTTGAAATCTCAAAAAGGCCTTTTAAACATTTTACTTTTTTGCAATCCGAACAATATGTTTTTGAAAAGATGAATAATAAAACAAAAATCAATAATAAAATTTTCCTCTTTTTCATCTTCCCTCCCTTTCCAATACAACTATTACAAATCTTTTATAATCTTCAAGTGCAGCAAATCTATCCCCTTCGGGTGAAAGTGTCTTGTTTTCCGTAGGAAACACAGTTGGGTTTTTCAATTTTAACATCTTTCTCTTCTTGCATTTAAGGTCGGATATGAATATAAAACTGTCAATAGGATAATCGCCCATTTCCGAATGCTCATTAGATGTCACAAGATTCAATAACCAGAGTTTAAGGTTGGGCATAAGTAATATTTCCAAATAACCTATATCCGGATCATTATATTTTAAAAGATTCTTATCTATTACAGGCTTCCCGCATTTAAACGGAGCTACTATCTTAAAATTATCAAGAGATCTTAGTTCATCTCCATCCCAAAGATATCTGCCTTTATAATCTCTGTAAATATCTGATCTGTAAATAGCATCTTGTAATACCAATTTTGTCTTTTTTGTCTTCAAATAGAGCATATATTCAGCATTGCCTTTCTTCGGACTGTTATCACAATAATATTTAGAATACAGCAGTTTGTCATCGGGAAGGTATATAAGCTCTTCTATTGGCTCACAGTCTTTTTCCTCATGAATTAGC
>JALVQI010000024.1 GCA_027031485.1 Candidatus Aminicenantota bacterium
AAGATGTTGTGTCTTATCAATATACAAATAGCCTTCGTTTATAATACTTTCAAAATCACTAATCCCAATAGGCAAATTTTTTATTTTTTTATTCATAATTAAATAATAGCATAATATTTTTTATTTTTGAATAATCCAGCACTATCTTTTCCGATTAGTGTTACTCTGGTGAAGTTTTCTTCATTCATTATTTTTTATTTATACATTCTTACATTTACCGTTGGAAAGAAAGCGCTGAGTCGTGAATAGTGAATTGTTAATAGTGAATCGGTGTAATATATATTGTAGGGGCAATTCATGAATTGCCCCTACAGACTACTATCCGATTTATCATTCACAATAAAATATGCTAAATACTAATTACTCCCATTCACCATTCACGATTCCCAATTCGCCATATTAGCCTTGAGCCCCTTATTAGCCATGAGCATCGAGCAATGAGCTAAATTTTGAATGCTAATTGTATTAAATTATCAGTAAATTTTCTTAATTAAAACTAATAAAAGAAAAAATTAATTGCTAACAAGCTATTAGTCACATTCCTTGTGAATAGCTCAACGCTCAAGGCTCAATGCTCAAAGCTATATTAATGTTTTGCTCAGTACTCAATGCCCAGAGCTCAAAGCTCAATGCTATATCGTCTGCCTCTACGATTTAAAAAATTGTTGATATATTACGGGTAATAAATTAATATAAAATATGAAAAATAGTGAAAAGAAGGGTTATATTTTAGCGGGAGTTCCTTTTATCATCGTAAATCTTATAATTTTATCTTTAATAAAATCAAAGCCTTTAATGTGCAAATGGCAATTTTTGAGTTTATTAGTTGTTTTAATAATTGCATGGATTGTGTTTTTCCTCTCTTTCCCCTTTATGAAAAGGGTTGCAAATATAAAAGTTATCTCTGATAATATAGGAAGATTTATTGTTATATTTCTTCTTTTGATTTTTTTTCTTCTCTTTTTGGTTGAAAAATTGGTGAATTTTCCTGAAAATATAAGCATCTCAACTTTTATAGTGATACTTATCTTTGGTTGGGCAGTTTTTAGTATTTTAAAGGAAATATGTTAAATTCCTTAAAAAGAAAATAAATTCAAAAAAGAAGAATGAGAAAGAATAAGCTTTTCTTAATCCTTTTTTGATGAGGTGTTCCTTTTTCATTAAAACAATCATACCGAAAGTGATAAGTTTAGTTAATAATCTTACTGAAAGAGAGGAGGAAAAGGTGAGTTTTTACCCTACAAAAATCAAAATTTCAAATTTGTAGGGTAAAAACGATATTGTTTCAGTTTATATTTGTAAATCATTCTTAAATATGCTATTTAAAGAGTATGAAAAAGAGATTTTTATTAATAATTTTTATTTTAATTTTTTTAGCTTTTCTCTTAGGATTTTACTGGCACTATTCAAAGGGAAAGAGTAAGCCTGTGAAAATTCTTTGCATGGGAGACAGTATAACGGAGAGCAGTTATGGAAGCTATCCTAAATATTTAAGGGCTCTATTGAAAGAGTACGGAATAACAGCTGATGTAATTTCAGCTGCAAGGCCGGGTAATACTTCGGGGGAGTATTTGAGATTTTTAAAAAGCTCTGATATTCTGAAAAAGAGTGATCCCTCCATTGTATTAATAATGCTTGGGACCAATGATGTCAGAATAGACTCTGACAGAACAACCAAAAAGAAATTTATCCTAAATATGAAAGAGATAATAAGGATTATTAAAAATTATGAAAAGAGAAAAAGCAAAAGAATACTCATATTTTTACTTACACCTCCTCCTATTTTTAATATTGATATAAAAACCTTTGATGAAAGCTCTAAAAAAAGACTGAAAAAGGAGATTGTTCCGGCCATACGAGGACTTGCAAGGAAAAATAATTTAAAACTAATAGATATTTTCTCATTTATGAAAAATAAAAAAAGTCTGATGCCGGGAATTCATCCTTCTCAGGAAGGCTTTTACAAAATGGCAAAATTTATCTATAAAAACATAATCCCTTACATTAAGGGATTTCCTCCGGAAACAAGGGAGAAACTTCCTGAAATATTCAAAGGTAGGATAGTTTTTCAGTCAGACAGAAGCGGGAATGAGGATATTTTTTTAATTGATTATAATGGGGTGGAGCAACTTACAAAAAACCGGGCTTTTGATGGCTTTCCCACATTCTCGCCGGATGGGAATAAAATTGTTTTTGAATCGGATAGAAGTGGAAGATTTGAAATTTATACTATGGATTTGAAAGACAAGAAAATCACCAGACTTTTTCCGTCTCCTTCAGAGGATAGAGCTCCATTCTGGACTTATGACGGAGAATATGTTTTCTTTTCAAGAAAGGTTAATGGCAGAGAGCAGATTTTTAAATATGATTTTTCAAACAAAAAAGTTGTTCAAATTACGGATTTTAAAGGTAAAAATATCCTGCCGGCTGTTTCTCCCGATAATAAGTATCTTCTTTTTACTTCAAACAAATTTATTGGCTGGAATGTTTATTTGATGAATCTTATTACGGGAGAAGCCAGAAAATTTTCCGAAGGGTACGGAGGTTGCAGAGGAAGATTCTCCCATTCGGGAAGTTTTATTGCCTGGGTTTCACACAAGTATGATCACAAGGGGGATATTATTTTAACTCCCTTTGATAAATTTTCCCCTGTAAGACTAACCCTTGATTCTCAAAAGCATGATTATTTTCCCGCCTTTTCCCCTGATGACAGATATATAGTGTATGCGAGCGGTCCTAAATTAAAATCCGGAAATTATGATATAAAAATCATTGAAATAAAGACAGGTAAGATCTGGCAGATTACTTCATCTCCGGCAAAAGATATGATGCCATACTGGGGAAAATAGTGTTTAAAAGGTTTTTAAAGATATTTATTCCCGTATCAATTACTTTTCTGATATTTTTTATTTTTTTTAAAAATACTTCGATTAACATTATTAAAAAATCCTTTCAGGAGCTCTCCTTTTCTTCGGTTTTTATCTATATGATTTTATCTTTAGCCGGAACATATTTCAGAGCTTTACGGTATAAAATACTTTTAGGTGGTAAGTTGAAATTAAATGAATTGTTTTTAATAACTTTAGTGAGAAACTTTTCCGTAGACCTTTTACCTGCAAGAACCGCTTCTCTTCTTTTTTATACTTATTTGACAAATAAGGATGGAATTGGAATTGAAGAAGGCGGCGCAAGTTTTTTCGTTGCACTCTTTTATGATGTTTTATCTCTTTCTGTTTTACTCTCTTTTGCTCTTCTTTTTATAAAAACTGGAGGTTTGTATTTTTATATTTTAATCGGAGCTATTTTTTTGCTATCGCTTTTTTTTATCGTATGTATGGAGAGAATCTTAATTCTTTTTGACAAATTCACTTTTGTCAAAAAAATCAGATGGATTGAAAAAAGTATTTATGACTTGAAAAAGTATTTTTCTCAACATAAATCTGTCAATGAAAGGATAAATGTTTTTTTTATAAGTCTTATTATAAGAATCTTAAAATATCTTTCGCTTTTTGCACTTTTTATTTCTTTGACAAAGGTATCTGCGGATATTAAATCATTATCAATATTCAGTTTTGGCCTTTCTGCCACTGAATTATCATCGGTTTTGCCTGTTCAGGGATTGGCAGGTTTCGGTACATGGGAGCTTTCCTTTAAGTATGTTTTTTTGTTTTTAAAAATTAATATTAAGAATCCCTTTATTGTTGGTCTTGTGATTCACAGTGTAACTCAGGTCTGGGAATATTCCATAGGTTTATTGTCTTTACTATTTTTGCTTTTAAAAAAAAGGTAAACCAAAAGCTCTGTTTTTTTTACTTTTAATGTTTTATAATTTAAGATGAAGAAAAAGACAATCTTTTTTTTAATCTTTTACATAATGATATCTTTTTTAAATGCGGAGTCTAAAGATTTTGTATTTCCATTGATTCCGGAAATTATTTCAGCAATACCTTTGGACGAAGATAAAGACCATTTTTTTCAATTAATGGAAAACGGGGATGAATTTATTGTTTTAATAAAAGAGAATAGTATGGTTAATTATTGGAAATTTTCAAAAAATTCCCTTTCAATGGAAAAATTAAAGGAATTCAAGGGCTTCAAAAAGCAAGCAGCTTCAAATAAGAAAAACTATTCTGTAAAAATCAAAAATAGAGTTTTAAGTTTTTATATAAATGGGAAAAGGGTATGGAGGAGAAAAGCTCCGGATCTTAATATAATAGATTATGGTTATAATGGTGAATATCTTGCGGTTGTTTTTAAAAACGGTCTTTTAAATATTTTCAAAAAAGGTGGAGATTTAATATTCTGGAAAAATATTTCACCTGACTCATTTTATGTGATGCCTGTGAAAAAAGGTATATTTGTTTTTTCTAAAAGCAAGGAGTACTATTATTTTGATTTTAAAAAAAAGGAGTTTAAAAAAGGAACTTTAAAATTAAAATTACGGGGAACTCCTGTTGTAAAGGATAAAAATGTTTACATCTGGGGGATAAAATCAAAGGAACAATTTTTTAGCATTATGAAAATGTATTCCAAAATAGGAGTCTGGTGCAAACTTGAAAAAAATGATTATTTTAGGGGAGAGACATTAACTATTAAAATAAATATATTCAATGTTGAAGATGTTAAAACAACCATAAAAACGGTGATGAATGGAAAAGAGAATATGGATTACAAAGAATCCGGAAAGGAGAAGTTTAAAATCTATCTTCCTTTTGAGGGAGAAATTAGAGTTAAGATTCTTTTTGAGGGAAAGGAGTACAAAAAGGAGAAAGAGTTAAAGATAAGAGTTTATGATAAAGAGAGAATTGAAAGGGAGAGTTTTTACGAACTTATGGATAAAATTATTTTAAATGAGGTTAACAAATGAATATATTTTTAGCATTTTTATCTCTTTTCATGGTTTCCCAAAGAGCTGATCTTATTCTTCATAATGGGAAGATAATGACAATGGAAAAGAATATTCCATATGTTGAGGCTGTGGCAATAAGGCATAATAAAATTATTGCGATAGGTTCTGATGAGGAGATTTTGAATCTTAAGACAAGAAGAACAAAAATAATAGATTTAAAAGGCAGGTTAGCTCTTCCGGGTTTCAATGATTCCCATCTTCATTTTTTGTCCGGAGGTAAAAGCCTCTTTATCCTGGATTTAAACGGGAAAAATGAAGATCAAATAGCTCTTCTTCTAAAAAACAAATTAAAGGAAGTAAAACCGGGAGAATGGATAGAGGGCAGGGGCTGGGATCAATTTTATTTTAAAGGTAGAAAATTTCCCGCAAAAAGGTTTTTGGATAAAATTGCTCCCGATAATCCGGTTATTTTCAGAAGGGTTTGTGGCCATATGATCTGGGTTAATTCAAAAGCTCTTGAGATTGCGGGTATAACAAAAAATACGAAATCTCCCGAGGGTGGAGTGATAGTAAAAGATAGGTATGGAGAACCCACAGGTATTTTAAAAGAGAATGCGACAGACCTGATTTACAAAGTTATGCCTGAAATAAATTTTGTAATGGCCAGAAAATATATTTTAAAGGCTCTTGAAGAGGCTAAAAAATACGGGATAACTTCAATACAGGATAATTCATCTCCTGTGGCACTTGAAGTTTATAAATATCTTTTGAAAAGAAACAAATTAACTCTTAGAATTAGTTTCTGGGGTAATTTTTCAAAAAGTGTGGAGGAAAATCTGAAAGTTAAGAGAGAAATAGACAGGCTTAATTCAAAGATGTTGAGGTTTGGTCTTATAAAGGGTTTTATGGATGGTTCTCTTGGAGCAAGAACTGCAAAGATGTTCGTACCTTATTCTGATAATCCTGAAACTTCAGGTATTTTTACTATAGACCTTGATGAACTTTTTAAAAAAACAATTGCCTTTAACAAAGCGGGTTTACAGGTGGGATTTCATGCTATAGGGGATTATGCTGTCTGGATGGCTTTGAAAGCTTTTGAGGCTTCGGATATTGTAAATCATTCCAGATCTTTGAGAAACAGAATAGAACATTCTCAAACAGTAAGATTATCAGATATTGATGATTACAAAAGACTTAACATAATCGCTTCAATGCAACCTTCTCATATGCTTTATGATTATAAATGGGCGGAAAAAAGGTTGGGAAAGGAGAGAAGCCGGGGGGCATATGCCTGGAATTCCTTTGAAAAAAAGGGAGTCCATGTCGCTTTTGGAACCGATTGGCCTATTGTGCCTCTCAATCCGATGATAGGTCTTTATTCATCTGTAACAAGAACCAATTTTGAAGGTTTTCCTGTGGGAGGATGGATTCCCAGAGAAAAAATATCTCTTAAACAGGCTCTTTACAATTACACTGCCGAAGGGGCTTATGCAACTTTTGAGGAAAATGTAAAAGGCAAAATAGCACCGGGAATGTTAGCTGATATTATTGTGCTTTCAAATGATATAACAAGATTACCATATTCTGAAATTTTAAAAACAAAGGTGGATTTGACAATTTTTGACGGAAAGATAATTTATAAAAGATATAGATAAATACACCTTAAGGGAATTTTCCGGACAGGAAAATTCCCTTAGGTGATGGAGTTTATAAATAATTTAAAATGGTAAAACCTTTATGGAACCATTAACAGTGGAAATTTTAACATAAACCTCCGGTGTTTCTCCTCTTGCTTTAATAGTTGCAAAGTTAGAGAATGGGAATAATCTTTTCTTGTATGTGACCTTTAAAGAATCATGATCTATTTCAACCCTACCATTAACAGTGCTTGCTTTTAAGCTAATGTTTTTGGGATCTTTTATATAAAAAGAAACTTTTCCGTTAACAGTTGAAAGCGATATATCTCCATTTACTCTTTCCAGATAAACTTTTACACTTCCGTTAACAGTTGAAATCTTCCCTTCTCCATTTTTGCTGTTAATGCTGATAGAACCATTTACGGTTGAAATTTGAAAACCTCTGAGATTAACATCACTTAATATTTTTCCATTTACCGAACTAATTTTTAAATAAAGGTTTTCCGGAATGCTCAGGAAGAAATCAACTGATATATTGTTTTTTGACGGGAAATCCGGCTTTATCTTTAATAGGTCATTATTCCTTTTTACTATTATTGATGTTAAATCAATTTTCTCTTTTGTGTTTGCTCTTATTTCAGCAGTCAAATCAACTGTCTCTTTCTTATTTTCACTTATTATAATCTTACCATTTATATTTACTACAGAAACAGTGCTGATTCCTCTGGATGGAATTTCTTTTTTTACAACTCTCTTGTAATGGTAAGAAAATAAAAAAAAGTTTAAAAGAAGCAAAATCATTATAACCGTAAGTCTTTTTTTCATGGAATCACCTCCTCTTTAATAATAAATTAACGACAAAAATTTAAAAATGTTCCCCGGTATGATCAAAAAGAGAGTAAAAGGATTGTTTTTATTGGTATTATTCTTTATTTATCAGAATTATAATTTTAGTAATATTATATTTCCCGTTGGTTGTATGATTTAAAAATTCTTTTAATAATGATATAATTTTAACAGGATGGAGCTTAGCATAATGGATCTCATATGAAGAAAAAAATTTTTTTGTATATTTTTGTCATTGTTTTTTTTACATCGATCAGTATAACTTTTGTGAGAAATTTTTATACAGAAAAGGCTTTTGAAGAATTGTTTGATAATTATGAAAAATTTGCATTAAAAAAGTTAGAAGATAGAATTATCCTTTTTTACAAACTAACTTATATAATTGAATCTGAGGTAAAAAGATTAAGCAAAAATGCTCTCTTATACATGGGGAATTATTTTAAGGATAAGGATATAAATGAAATATCGGACGAAGATTTAATCAGAATAAAAAAGAAGTTTAAAATTATAGATATTTATATAATAAATAGAGAAGGAGTAATAGTTAAAACAACGGATAAAGTGGATCTGGGGCTTAATATTTTTTCTATTTCCAGTGAATTCAAAGAAAATCTTCTCCCAATCTATGGTTCGGGAAAGATGTTTTTTGAACGATTGGACCCTTCCGCCAATACGGGAAAGTTTAATCTCTATTCATATTATGGTTTAAAAGGTAAGGATTATTTAATTGAAACAGGGGTTACTTTTAAAGATTATATTATCAACAGATATTCAAAAGCTTATTATGATTATTTGATGAATGATTTTTTTAAGTTTAAAGACAAGGAATTAAATTATATAGTATCTCTTGATATTTACCACAGGGCAGCAAGAAAAACATGGTCTATTGTTCACAAGGGAAAATACACAGACAAACCGGATTCTTTTTTTAATAAATTGCAAAATGGTAAAGTTGTAAGAATAAAAAAAGGGAGTAGAATAGAAATATGGGAAAAAATAACGGTTAATGATGAAGATTTTAACTGGGGGGCAGGTAAATATATAAATGTTATTTTTGATTTTTCCCCGATATATAAATATAAAAGAAAAATAATGATTTCATCATTTATCATTTTCGTAATGGCTTTTGTGTTTTTTTATATTATTTCACTCTTTATATTTGATAAATTCTTTTTAAAAAGACTCTTCATAATAAATAAGAGAATAAAAGAAATTGCCAGAGGTGATTACAAAAGCAAGATAAGAATAGAGGGGAAAGATGAATTCTGGCAGATAGCTAAAAGTATAAATAAAATGGCAGCGGATATTGATAGGGTTATGACACAACTTAAAAATCAGACTAAAATACTTGAGAAAAAAGTAAAGGAGAGGACAAAAGAGTTAAAGTTTAAAAATGATTCTTTAACCAAACTATCAAAAAAACTTGATTACATGGCAAGAACTGATTATCTTACAGGATTAACCAATAGAAGAGGAATGTTAAGAAAAATAAAAGAAGAAAAGACAAGGTATAAAAGATCTAAAAAGCCGTTTTCTCTAATATTGTTGGATATAGATGATTTTAAAAAAATAAACGATAAATATGGGCATGATCAGGGAGATTTGGTTTTAAAAAAATTAGCTGAAACACTAAAAAACAGAGTTAGAGAGCAGGATACAGTTTGTAGGTGGGGAGGGGAGGAATTTTTGATTTTTCTTCCCGAAACAACCATAGAAGGAGCTAAAATTCTGGCTAACAAATTGAGAAAAAAAGTGGAAGAGTTAGAAATAAAATTACTCAACAAAAAGAGTATTCATATTACCATTACTTTGGGAATTTCTGTCTTTGATGATCCCGATAAAGACATAGAGAATATCTTAAAAGAGATTGATTTGGCACTATATAAAGGTAAAAAAGAAGGTAAGAACAGGACTATTGTTTTTCAAAAACAAAAAGATTAAACTCCCCAATCTCTCGGATATAAAAAGTCCTTACCTATGGTTCTATGGGATAATTTAGGTATTATGGGAAGAACCCTTTTGAATTGATATTTTTTAACAAGATTAAGGATTTTATCTACAATATTTTTATCATACCCCATTGAAATCAGATCATATTTTGTTTTTCTTTTATCAAAAATCATGTATAAAATCTTATCTGCTACTTCGTATTTCAAGCCCATTTCTTCTTCATCAGTTTGGCCGGGCCAGAGATCTGCAGATGGTGTCTTTTTTATGATCTTTTCCGGAACTCCAAGATGAGCGGCAAGTTCAAAAATCTGTGTTTTGTAAAGATCTCCCAATGGGTTTACTGAGGAGGCAAGATCCCCATACCATGTTCCATAGCCTAACAAAAGCTCAGTCTTGTTTGAAGTTCCAATTACCATTGCCTTTTCTCTTGCGGAATAATCAAAAATCACAGACATTCTTTCTCTTGCAATTTTATTCCCTATAAGCAATTTGTTATCCGTGGGGTTTTTTTCAAAATAAGTATCTATCTGAGGTGTAATGTCTATTTTAAAATATTTGACTCCCAAAATCTTTGCTATATCCTCCGCATCATTTATATTTTTCTTGTTGGATGTTTTATAGGGAAGAATCAATGCTACGATATTTTCCTTTCCCAGAGCTCTTACAGCAAGATATGCGGCCACAGTTGAATCAAGACCTCCGGAAAGACCAATAACTCCTCTCTTAAAACCAAATTTAGTTATCTCATCTTTTAAAAACTCAACAAGAGTTTTTTCTACTAATTTACTATTAATTTTCATCTCTTCCTTCATTTATAAACCTTTTTATTTGTTCAAAATCTTCATCACGGTAATATGCATAAACAGTTCTTGCTTTATCCCTTTTACTAAGATCCAGTTCCACAAAATACAAATCCTCTTCAAGAAAAGGTGCTCTGAAAATTATTTGTCCCTCAGGATCAGATACAAATGAACCGCCTGCAAAACCAAAACCATCCTCAAAACCTACTCTGTTTACATAAACTACAAACATCGAAAAAAATCTTGAATAAACTTTACCTGCATCTTCCCACATATTCTGACTTGAATACTCCTCTCCCTCAATTCCTCTCAAGGGGGAATTGGATATTGAAATTAGAAAATCAGCTCCTTTGTAAAAATGCGAATATGCTAAGGAGGGGAAGAGAAAATCTCTGCAAATCAATATGCCGGTTTTCCCGAAACCTGTTTTAAATGGCTTTAATTGCTCTCCGGCTTTAAAGAATCTTTTCTCTTCAAACATGCCAAAATTGGGAAGGCGAATTTTTCTATATACATTAATTAAATTTCCTCCTGAAAAGTATGCTGATGAATTGTATATGACTTTATCGTCGGCTTTTTCCACAAAACCTATGAGAATATCAATTTTTTTACTTAAAAGCTTAAATCCGTCAAAAAAATTTGAATCTTTGGTTATAGCTACATCATAAACGAGATCTCTTAAAAGATAGCCCGTAAGACTGAGTTCAGGGAAAACAATAAGTTCAACACCTTTTTCAATGGCTTTTTTTATACTTTTAATATGCTTATCTATGTTTTTTTCAATATCTCCTAAAATAGGTTTATATTGACTAATGGCTATTATTTTAGATCTACTCCCCATTTTATCTCTCCTGCTTCTCTATCTTTATAAAAAATTACATTATGCATTTGTTTAGGAACAATTAATTCATATTCTCCTATCCTGATTCTTACTCCCGGATAAATTGTGTTTTTGATTTTTATCGTAGCATTAATATCATAGATGCTGGATTCAAGCTTTTTCAACTCTCCGTATTTTTTCCCGATTATCTCTTTTAATTCATAATATCTGTTAAAATCTTTCTCCACATCTCTTTTAGTATGTAGCGAAGATTGAAAAATAGACATATTCTTTTTTTCGAGGTTTTCTTCGCCGTATTTTCTCTTTAGATCTCCGAATTCCTTTATGTAAGAATTAAATTCTTCCTTAAATTTTTCAAGCTCTTTTTCCTTTAAAACATCAACGCCGGTAATCAAAACAAGTTTTTTATTGTAAGGGGAACCAGCCACAAAAACATTTATTCCCTTAGAAGCTTTAATTTCGCTTTCCATAACTTTCACACTCTTAAGCTCTCCATAGAAGGTGCCTCCGCAAACTATTTTACTATCAAGTACTCCTCCTTTAACATACACATCCCCATTTGCGCTGATAAAACCTCTTTCTATATAACCGATGTCAACATCCCCCTTTGCTAATACCTTCCCCTTGTCTTTCCCTGAAACTCCTCCTCTAATTACAACATCACTATCGGATTTTATCGTACAAGATATTGCTGTACCATATATAACAATCTTTCCCGTGGCTTCCACAAGAAAGTCCGGTAAGACATCTCCCATTATCTTGACGTCTCCGTTATAGTGAATATTTCCAACGGAAAAATCAACATCTCCGGTGATGTTGAGCACGGGAAAAACAGCGATCCTATCTTTTTGGTAGACAACATAACCGGTTTCCTCAGCGTAAAAATAAACTTTATCTTCTTCCTCTTTAGTTTTTACATTCTTTCCCGGAAAAAGAATCGCAGTCTCTCCTTCCTTTGGTTCCTTTCCCAGGCCCGTAACAGTTATTCCTCTAATCCCCTTCTTTGCTTTTATTTTAACGGCGATAAGCTCTCCTTTTTCAACGATTTTAAATTTATCAATCTCTTTGTAATCAATTTTATTTCCTTCTATTTTGGGTTGCATGGAAAGATCAACCTTAAGTTCAATCTTACCATTTGTACCGTGTTCCACAGGCTTACCAACAGCAATAAGAAAATTTTTTACGCTCTTTCCTGAGTTATAAAGATCCATAGCCTCTTTTACCTTATCCTCAAGAATTCCATAAACAATACCTTCTTTTTTTAACTCTCTTATGAGTTCCTGTTCTGTTTCTATAAAACCTCTTGAATCTTCATTATATGGAACAATGGTAACATATCCTTCCATTTCATCTTCAGAAAAAGAGACCAAAACTTTATAATCAGCCATCTTATATCTTCAACTCTGTTTTATACTCTTCTCTTATGTCAGGATAAAGAGGAAAGGATGAAGTCAGTTCATCCACTTTTTTACTTATATTTTCAATCTCCTGTTCATCATTTATATTATTAATAACATCACTGATCAATTTTGCTATAATTTTCATTTCTTCCTCTTTCATTCCTCTTGTAGTTACAGCAGGTGTGCCAAGTCTTATTCCGCTGGTAACAAGAGGAGGATTGGGATCAAATGGAATAGTGTTTTTATTCACAGTGATATGGGCCTTATCAAGAGCTTTTTCTGCTTCTTTTCCTGTAACGCCTTTTGAAGTAAGGTCAACAAGCATTAAATGATTATCCGTTCCTCCTGATACTATTCTAAAACCTTCTTCCTGCAAGGCTTTTGCAAGAACAGAGGCATTTTTCACAACCTGTTTCTGATACTCTTTGAATTCATCACTCATTGCGAGTTTGAAACAAACTGCCTTTGCTGCAATAATGTGAACAAGCGGTCCTCCTTGAATTCCGGGGAAAACCTCTTTATTTAAAAGCTTTTTATGTTCTTTTTTAGTTAGGATAAAACCACCTCGCGGTCCTCTTAGAGTTTTATGTGTTGTTGATGTAACAAAGTCTGCATAGGGAACAGGGGAAGGATGAACTCCCGCCGCAATCAAACCGGCTATGTGAGCCATATCAACAACGAGGTAGGCCCCTACACTGTCAGCTATTTTTCTTAATCTTTCAAAATCAATAAACCTCGGATATGCGCTTGCTCCAGCCATAATTAGTCTGGGTTTATGTTCTTTTGCAAGAGTTTCAACCTCATCATAATCAATGGTTTCAGTATCCTTTTTAACATGGTACGGGACAATATTGTATAATTGTCCTGAAAAGTTCAGAGGGTGCCCGTGGGAAAGATGACCACCATGGGAAAGATCAAGTCCCAAAACAGTATCTCCCGGTTTTAGTACGGCCATGTAAACACCCATATTAGCCTGTGTTCCTGAATGCGGTTGAACATTTGCATGCTCAGCACCGAAAAGTTCTTTTGCTCTCTCTATAGCCAACCTTTCAACAGTATCAGCATTTTCACAACCTCCGTAATATCTTCTTCCCGGATAACCTTCTGCATATTTGTTGGTAAAAACAGAACCCATAGCTTCGAGAATTGCTCTCGGAACAAAGTTCTCAGACGCAATCAATTCGATATTATGATGTTGACGGTTTGCCTCATTGTATATGGCACTTGCAACATCATAATCAAGCTCATAAAGTTTTTTTGAAAACATAAAGCCCTCCAAAATTAATTATTATCTAAAATTTTCTTTTTCTATATTATAAATCTTATCCAATCTTCTTTGATGCCTTCCTCCGGCATATTCTGTGTTAAACCATGCGTCAACTATTAGCTTTGCAATTTCAAACGTAGTGACTCTTCCTCCCATCGTAAGAATATTAGAATTATTATCCTGTCTTGATTTTCTGGCATGATATTCACTGGTGCACAGAGCAGCTCTTACTCCGGGAAATTTATTGGCAACAATACTCATACCGATTCCGGAACCACAAATTAAAATTCCTCTCTCAGCATCTCCTCTGGAAACCCCGAAGGCGACTTTCTTCGCAAAATCCACATAATCACATGATTCCTCTGAGTATGTACCAACATCTTCTATATCATAACCATTCTTTTTCAAATAATTAAAAACCTCAACCTTTAATTTATACCCTGCGTGGTCTGAACCAATTAATACTTTCATCCTTTAAAATATTATAAAAATAGGCTTTTGTCAATAAACATGAAACAATGTTGAATTTGCAATTAAAAAAAGACAAACTTTTTTTAAAGTTTTTTGTAATATGTTTTTTATTCTTCGACATCATTTAGTATTGACTTTTAAGCTTGGAACTAATCATTGAGCAATGTCATGGATAGTATTTAACTATTTATCAGGGAAGATATATAAGAGATGAGCGTTGAGTCCTGAGCTGTTCATTAAGAAAAATTATTATTAACAGATTGTAATCTATTATTTTTTTTGTCTGTTTTAGTTAAAAAGGAATTAATAATAAGAACAAGATACCAAAAACCGAACGCTACAAGCTTTCATTAAAATTCCCGATTCACGAATTAGCTCAAAGCTTAAAATTATCTCTTTCGATAGAATATTTTTGACGCAGAGGGAACTCTTTTTAAAAAACAATTTTAATGTTAGAATACATTACTATTTTTTAGGGAGTTATTATGAATAAAGAGATAAAATTGGTTGATTTAAAACCTCAATACGAGGAAATCAAAGAAGAGCTATGGAAAGAGTGGGAAAAAATTTTTGATACAATGCATCTAATGTTAGGCCCCAATATGAAAGCCTTTGAAAAAGAGTTTGCAGAATATTCAGGTGCTAAATACGGAATCGGAGTGGATTCAGGAACCGCTGCACTCTTTTTAGCTTTAAAATCCATGGGAATAAATGAAAACCATGCGGTTATCGCTCCATCGTTCACCTTTTTTGCCACCATTGAAGCAATCATTCAAACAGGCGCCCATCCTGTTTTAATTGACATAGAGGAAAAAGACTATAATATTTCTCCATCGAAGATTGTGGAATACATTGAAAAGAACACAGATTTTGATGGAAAAAATCTGATTGATAAAAAGAGCAAGAAGACAATAAAAGCAATAATTCCTGTTCATCTTTACGGAACTCCCGCCGAAATGGATAAAATTAAAGATATTTCCAACAAATATAATCTGTTAATTCTTGAAGATTGTGCCCAGGCTCACGGTGCTGAATTCAGAGGGGAAAAAGTCGGAAGTCTGGGTGATGCAGCTGCATTCAGTTTTTATTTTTCAAAAAATTTAAGTGCTCTCGGAGAAGCCGGGATTATTTTAACAAACAATGAAGAGATAAGGGAAAAAGCTTCAATGCTGAGAGTTCATGGGCAGAAGGATAAATATACACACCAATTCATAGGATACAATTCAAGGTTGGATGAGATTCAGGCAGCTGTTTTAAGGCTAAAACTCAGAAAATTAGAAGATTGGAATCAAAGGAGAATAAAATTAGCTGAGCTTTATAATAAAAAATTAAAGGATTTTCCCATTCTAACTCCGGACTTTTTCACACACAAAAAATCAGTGTTTCATCTTTATGTGATAAGAACTGAAAAAAGAGATGAACTGAAAGACTTTCTTTCTAAGAATGGTATTGGAACAGGAATTCATTATCCGATTCCATCCCACCTTCAACCGGCTTTAAAATATTTAAACTATAAAAAAGGAGAGCTTCCTGTTTCCGAAAAAATAGCGGATGAAATCTTAACCCTACCCATGTATCCGCATTTAAAAGAGGAAGATATAGAATATATTGCTGATAAGATAATAGAATTCTTTAAACTTTAAGAAAATCTTTGTTCTCTGTGGCTTTAATCCAGCCTCTGTACCCATTTCTTAGAACAATCAAATACCATTCTCCCACTCTCTGTTTAATCTCAAAATCTATCCCTTCATGGATAATAAAAACAGTTGTTCCTATATCTGAAGGTTCACTTTTGACTTCAATTTTTGGAGTTAAGAGAACAAATACATCCTTATAATACTCATTGATTTTAACAACATCAATAATAAGCAAGATTAAAAAGATAAAAAGCAGAGGATAAATAAAGTATAATTTTATTCTTCCTTTTAAAAAGAAGAAAAATATAGATAAAAGAAAAAGAATAATCACAGAAAATATTAAATAGGTGTTCAAAGAAAATGCGTTTTTTATCCCATTTAAAAATTTTGTAAAAGGATCCTCTTCCGGTAATTTTATTCTGTCCTCAAGCCTCATTTCCACAGCTTTTAGATTGTGAAGTAAATCTTTGTCATTCTGCTTTATTTTGTATGCTCTGAGATAGTAAAGTTTTGAAAGCGGATATTTCTTTAACTTAAAATAGATATTCCCAAGATTATAAAAAATTTCATAATTCGGGTACTTTTTTTCCAGAGATTTGTAAATATTCAGAGCTTTTTCATAATTACCATTTCTGTAGTAATTTTCGGCTTTCTTTAATATATTCAAGTTAATAGAATATCCAAAGCTAATGCTTAACAAAAGAAAAAAAACAACAGCTGCTTTTTTCATCATCAAATATTATATAACAAGAATTTTTTCAGATAAAGTTTACTTGTGTTTAAATTATTATTAAGTTATAATTATTTTACTATAAAATCAGGAGGTTAAAATGTCAAAGTATGATATTTCAGAAATTATTAATTTTGCCATAAGGATTGAAGAAAACGGGGAACAGTTTTACAGAATTGTGGCAGAAAGCACGGATGATGAGGAGTTAAAAGATCTTTTCAACTATCTTGCTGACGAAGAGGTAAATCACAAGAAGGTATTCTCTTCAATGCTTTCAAAACTAAAAGATTACAATACGGATGATTTTCCGGAGGAATATTTTGCTTATCTTAGAGCATACGCTGATAATATGATATTCAATCTTGATGAGGTAGATAAAGAATCCGGGAAAATAAAGGATATTATGGGAGCTGTTAATTATGCGATAAAAAAAGAGCTTGACTCAATTATGCTTTATCAGGAGTTAAAAGACGCTGTTCCCGAAGATCAGCATCCAACTCTTAATAAAATAATTCAACAGGAAAGAATTCATTTTATTAAACTTTCAACAATCAAAGAGAATCTGTTAAAATGAAGGTAAAAGAGGCAATAGAAAAAAGAAGAGCTTACCGCTCTCTGGAGAAAGTTGAAATAACGGATGAGCTTATAAAAGATCTTTCGCAGTCTGCTTCATTATCACCATCCTGCTTCAACAAACAGCCATGGAGATTTGTCTTTGTAAAAGGTCAGGAACAATTAAAAAAGATAAAAAGAACTCTTTCAAAAGGAAATGAATGGGCAGAAAAAGCCTCCCTTATAATAGCTGTTTTTTCCTCAAAAGAGGATGATTGTATCATAAAAGACAAAGAATACTATTTTTTTGACACAGGAATGGCAACCGCCTTTCTAATTTTAAGGGCAACGGAATTAGACCTCGTAGCTCATCCGATCGCAGGCTTTGATGAAGATAAAGTTAAGGAATTTTTAAACATTCCCGAAAACTACAGAATTATAACTTTGCTAATAGTTGGAAAAAAATCCTCAACAATATCAAATGAATTGAGTGATTGGCAGAAAGAGGCTGAGGTTAAAAGGCCTGAAAGAAAAAGCCCTGATGAATTTTCCTTTATTGATAAATTCAGGTAATAATTAAAAAATCGTACTTGCCGAAGGCGGAAGATATTTTCTATCTCGCCCCCATTTTTTAGTGGGTTTGCTATCCATAGTAAACTCCAATACTCCACCTTTCATCAACTCCTGATGGGTGATATAAGCTCTTTTTAATATTCTGCCATTTAATTTCGCGCTTTTTATATAAATATTTTTTTCACTCAGATTTTTGGAAATTACTGAAAAACTCTTGCCATTTGGTAAAATAATTTTCACCTTTTTAAATAAAGGTTTTCCAATGAGATAAACTCCTTCAACAGGGGATACAGGGTAAAAACCCAATGCCGAAAATATATACCACGCTGACATCTGACCGCAGTCTTCATTTCCCGGAATACCGGTAGGAGTGTTATCAAACATGGTTTTCATTATCAAATTTATCTTTTGCTGTGTTTTGTAGGGCATACCGGCATAATCATAAAGATAGGCTATATGATGGCTCGGTTCATTTCCATGAACATACTGCCCTATAAAGCCTGACATATCTTCAACAGAACCGTATTTCTCTCTATCTCCTTTAATTTCAAAAAGCATATCAAGCTTTTTCGTAAATTTTTTTCTTCCTCCCATAAGTTTAATCAAACCCCTTGGATCTTGAAGCACATGCCATGTATACTGCCAGGCGTTTCCTTCCGTGTAATCTCCTCCATAATTTGCCCTCAATGGATCAAAAGGTTCTCTGAATTTACCATTTGAGATTTTTGCCCGCATAAAACCTGTCTTTTTATCAAAAATATTTTTGTAAAAGAATGATCTTTTTAAAAATCTATTAAATATTTCTTCTTTTCCCAAACTTTTTGCCATCAAAGCTATTGCATAATCATCATATCCGTATTCAAGGGTTTTGGAGGCTGCCTCTATCTCTTTATCCACAGGAATATATCCGTATTTTTCATAGTATCTCAATCCTCCGTAATTTCCATTCGTAGCGGTCTCTACCATTGCTTTTAAAGCATAATCAGGGTCAAAACCCCTTATACCTTTTAAATAAGCTTCAGCTATCACTGCCGCGGAATGATAACCTATCATACACCATGTCTCATTACCATGAAATGGCCAGATCGGTAGCATCTTCTCAGGACTCTGTTTGTAGTGCGTTAACATGGAATTTATAAAATCACTTACCCTTTTTTCCTGTAAAATTATAAAAAGAGGATGAGCAGCTCTGAATGTATCCCAGAGGGAAAATGTTGTGTAGTTTGTAAATCCTTCAGCTTTGTGTATTTTATGATCCATTCCTCTGTATCTTCCGTCAACATCCTGATAAAGCATAGGAGCAATCATCAAATGATAGAGAGCCGTATAGAAGATCTCCTTATTTTTCTCGCTTTTATCATCCACTACTATTTTATTTAAAACTTTTTCCCAGCTCTTTTTTGCTTTTTGCCTTATATCTTCAAAATTCCACTTTGGAATTTCCTCTCTCAAATTTTCCAATGCTCCGTCCATATCAACACCTGAAATTCCCACCTTAACCATCAAAATACTTTTGTCTTCAGGTAGTTTGAAATTGAAAAATACCCTAATCTTTTTTCCGTAAATTTCATGGGCATCGGTGCTATCGTTCAGAATAATCAATTTCCCCTTACTTCTAAAATAATAGTTTTCCCTATCATACCTTTTATATCCATAGGTGGAAAAAGGTTCTGAAAACTCAATTGCAAAGAATATTTTTCTGTTTTTTGCCCAGCCATATGTCTGACGGTACCCAGTAATTAATCTATTGTTAACAATCCTTATATATGCCCAGACAGTCTTTCCATCATAATTATAAATTGAATGAATCAGGTCCAGAATAATATGAGGATTTTTCTTGGAATTAAATGTGTATCTATGAAATGCAGCCCTTTTGGTAGCTGTAA
>JALVQI010000025.1 GCA_027031485.1 Candidatus Aminicenantota bacterium
AGGGAAAGACAACAGTTTCGATAGGACTTTCCATGGCTTTGAACAGAGTCGGATTAAAGGCCGGTGCTGCCCTCAGAGAGCCATCAATGGGGCCTCTTTTCGGGATAAAGGGAGGAGCCACCGGAGGCGGAAGATCCCAGGTCTTGCCGATGGAGGACATAAACCTTCACTTTACGGGAGATATTCATGCTGTATCAGCAGCTCACAATCTTTTAGGAGCAATCATAGATAATCATATTTTCAGAAGAAAAAAGCCGTACATAGATCCCCGAAGGATAAAATGGCCCCGTGTCATAGATATGAATGACAGAGGTTTAAGATATATTGTTTCGGGCCTTGGTGGTAGAAAGAACGGAGTGCCGCGGGAGACATCCTTTCAGATAACAGCCTCCTCCGAAATTATGGCAATACTATGTCTTGCAAACAATTATGCAGAATTAAAGGAAAAGATAGGCAATATTCTTGTGGGCTTTACCTATGAGGGAGAGCCTGTTTTCGTAAGGGATTTAAAGGTTCAGGGAGCCGTTGCCGCTGTTTTAAAGGATGCTCTCAAACCAAACCTTGTTCAAACACTGGAAAACACTCCGGTATTTATTCACGGAGGACCCTTTGCAAACATAGCTCAGGGAACAAACTCAGTCATAGCCACAAAATTAGCCCTCAAACTCTTTGATTATGTTGTAACAGAGGCAGGATTCGGTTTTGACCTCGGAGCCGAAAAATACTTTGATATTGTTGCAAGATATGCGGGCTTTAATCCTGCAGGAGTCGTCCTTGTTGCCACCGTAAGAGCATTGAAAATGCACGGAGGCAAAAGCTTAAAGGAGATAGACAAGCCTGACCCCGCCGCGGTTGAAAAGGGACTTGCAAACCTTGAAAAGCATCTTGAAAATATTTCAAAATTCGGGATGAAAGCTGTCGTAGCTATAAATAGATTTACAAGCGACACCGAAGAGGAGCATAGGATTATAAAGGATTTTGTTGAGAGCAAGGGCTTTAAGGCTTTTGTGGTTGATTTCTGGGCAAAGGGAAGCGAAGGCGGAGTTGAAATTGCCTCCTTTATAAAGGAAAAAGGAGATGAAACTTCAAACTATAAACCGCTCTATTCCCTTGACCTTCCCACAGAGAAAAAGATTGAAATAGTCGCCAAAGAGATTTATGGCTCAAAGGCAATAGATTTCACGAAAAAAGCAAAAAGCGATCTTAAGAGAATAAAAAAATTAGGTTTTGATAAATTTCCCGTCTGTATTGCAAAAACCCAGAAATCCCTCTCCGATAACCCTCTTCTATTGGGAAGACCAAAAGATTTTCTTGTCACAGTAAGGGAGATAAAGATTTCATCAGGCGCAGGCTTCAATGTCCCGATCACAGGTGATATCCTCCTGATGCCCGGCTTACCCAAAACCCCCGCCGCAGAAAACATAGACATCACAGATGAAGGAGAGATAAAGGGATTGTTTTAGGAAAAGAAGTTTAAGAGAGATTTTTT
Source organism: Candidatus Aminicenantota bacterium (assembly GCA_027031485.1). Taxonomy (GTDB): domain Bacteria; phylum Acidobacteriota; class Aminicenantia; order JAMOAD01; family JAMOAD01; genus JALXDT01. The sequence goes on from JALVQI010000025.1 coordinate 1,490, forward strand.
ATCAAACAAAATAGATAATTAGTATTTTTTAAATTGAAAGTTTTTTAGTGGAAGGGAGTGAGAGGTTGGTTTATTAAAACCTAAGAAGGTTAAGACTTTATTTTAAATGAGTTGCTTTAATAAGGAAAAGTAAAGAGTTCAGTATAAATTTAATTTCTTAGCTGTTTTCAATCACTCCTGCTTCTTTAAAAATTCTCTTAAGATATTCACGATCCTCCTGAAATATTATATTATATTTTTCGAAATTTTCCTTAGCTTTTTCAAAATCAACATCCTTAAATCCTCCATTATCCCATGTTTTCTTAATTTTATCATACTCTGATACTGACAAAATAAATGCATCTAATTTGAGGTCTATACCATTATCTTCATTTTTCAATTCTTCACTTCTTTTTTTATTTATTTCATTAATATAAGAAGTGCAAAATTGGATTTTATTATCACTAAAATTTCCAAGGTTTCTTATTCCTTTTGGATCAATAAAAATCATATGTTGTTTGTTTTCGTTTCTAACCCAGATGATAAAGTCAGGATAAAAACCAGAGCTGATAAAGAATCCTATGCCTTTTCTTGAAAGATTTCTTAAAAGAAAGATTTCGTGATTTTCAAATATATTATTATTTTCATCCAAAAAATTATTAAAGTCCTTTAAAAAATCAGTCTCTCCTTTGTTAAGTTTAACAGGAATTGATTTAATTTCTTCCTTGTTCTTCTTCCAGATTATCAGAGGGGTATACAAATG
>JALVQI010000026.1 GCA_027031485.1 Candidatus Aminicenantota bacterium
TACCAATCGGAATACTTTTTCTAAGTAATATCATTAAAAAGAGGGTAATAAAATAAGCTAAAATAAGAGACTGGACTTGAGACGAAAAAAGTGATTCGTCAAGGGCTGTTATAAGCGAGGGGTTTCCCGTCTGAAAAATCTTAAAATTAACCGGTGCCCCTTTGATATTCCCGACCCTTTTTTCAGGTATGATCGCAAGAGAATCAAATACATCAAAAATAATTGACTTAACTCTCTTTTCAAAATCCTTATTTCTAACATTTATTAAGGAAACAATTCTTTTAACAATTTTATCTGTTTCATCTTTCATCCATTGATCATTAATTTTAAATAAAATTGTTTCAAGAGAATTTTTAGCTGTTTCTATGTCAAATTCTTCCTTTGTGACAAATGTTTTCATTGCTCTTATTGCAGGTTCTCCTTTAAGGTTCTTTTGCTTATAAAGAGAATACAAAGTCTCTGAAAGTTTTTTACAATTTTCTCCATCAATATCAAAATCAAACTCATCTCCGCATACATAGTTGTTGATAATTTTTTTGATTTTTGAATCTGATAGCTTATTATCATTTTCAACCGCTGAACTTAAAATTCTTAAGATTTTTGCCTTTGTGTTTGAATCTATAGCTTTTCCATAATGTAAGCTCAGCCAATAAATTTCTTTGGAAAGGGGGGCAGCTTCCATTAATCTGATTTTCTTTTTATCCTTTAAATTTAATCTTTTAAGCCTGTAGGAATAGTATTTTTTCCTGAAACTTTTTTTAATAAAATTTTCGAGATCAGAATAGAGTTTTTTGTTATAGGATGTTGATGATTCCGAAGTTTTTGAAAAAATTATTGTTTTCTTGTTATCTCCAGAAAGAAGTTGCTTTAGTTCATCCCTTCCTTCCATAAAAAACCAGAGATTCCCGACAGAGATTTTATTATCAGGAATTGAAAATCTATCATTAAGTTTTGAATTTAACTCCTGAACAATTTCAGATATTGAGAAAGGTGTTGCAAGATCCTTTTTTGAGAAAAGATAATTTTCCGCTTTTCTCAAAAGCCTCAATGTTTGAGGAGATTTGACATTATCCGATTTAAGATAAAATAAAACTGGGTATGCTCCTGAAAATTCTCTCTTTACAATTTCCTGACCCAATCTTGGCTGAGAATTTTTCGGATAATATTCGGAAAAATTAACCTCTCTTTTAACCTTTAAAATTCCGAGAGAAAAAATAATAAGAATAATGATAGAACTTATGAAAACTGTTTTGCGATTTTTTATTACAAAATCTGAAAGTATATCCAGTATTTTCCAGTGCTTATCCTCTTTTCTTATCTTCGCTCTTTTGCCCTTTCTTGTTGAATAAGCTGCAGGGATTAAAGATAGGGATATCAGAAGGGCTATGAATATACCGACTCCCGAGAAAAACCCGAAATCAGCAATGAGTTTTAATCTGGCACTTATAAAAGATACAAAACCCACAAATGTGGTAAGACCAGCAAGAAGAACAGGAGTAAAGATCTCCGATGTCGCATTAACGAGAGAGTTTTCATCCTTTAAATCCGAATATAAAAAATATTTATTTATTATATGAATACCATAGGCTGAACCTAAAGCCACAAGAAGCACGGGAATCGCCGGAGAGATCATTGTCAACGGTTTGTTTAAAAAGCCTAAAATCCCGAAAAGCCATAAATTTGAAATTATTACCACAAGTGAAGGTAAAAGAATACCCTGAAAATTCTTGAAACTGAAAAAAAGGACAAAAATAATAAGAAGAATGATAAGAGGAGTTAACAACTTTAAATCTTTTATTGTGTATTCATTAGCAAAATAGCTATCAGAGGGAATTCCGCTGAAAAATAGGTCGGCTTTTTCGCTGAAAGTTTTTTTTGCTGTCGGAATAATTATATTACCTGTTACTTTGATAGGATCATACTTCTCTTTAATAAAAATGGAGACACCTGCCCACTTTCCGTCCTTTGACACGATATTACCCACATAATTTTCTTTGGAAAGGATATAATTCTTTAATTTTCTTAATTCTGAATTATTTTCGGGAATATTTTCTATTAAATCCCTTACCTCTATCCCATCTTTACTCTTTCTTATATCACTTGTGTTTGTAATTGATGTTACGATGAATATCTCCTTTTTCTCCTTTATTTGTTCCGTAAATTCTTTTACTTTTTCAAGAAAAGCCTTTGTGAATACATCTCCGTTTTTAGGTTTTATCATCACAAAAACAAGATTATTTATCGCAAACTCGTCTGATGTTTTTAAAAACAGAGATAAACGCAGGTCTTTTTCAGAAAGCCATGAGGTCATTTTATTGGAAAAATGGATTTTTCTTATTCCGAAAAGGCTTAAAATTGAAATAAGAAATATTGCAATCAATATAATGGTTCTGTGTTTTACAATAAAGGCTGATATTCTCCTATTCATTCATTACTCCCTTTGAAATTGTTGTCAGAAATTCTGTCAGAATAGGTAGTGCTATTTCTCCGTATTTTCTCTTTCTCTCTTCAAAAACACTCCACAAGGTGAAGGATGTATGAATAACGCCTAAATATCTTATCGCGGATATATATGGATCAATGTCAGATCTGAATTCTCCGTTTTTTATTCCTTTTTCAATGATTTTTTGAAAATTTTTCACCAGGGTTTCGATTATGGCTTTGAATTTTTTAAAAAGTATAGGATCATCAATATAAAGCTCGTCTGTAAATATGATTCTGTAAATTCCCGGGAAATCCTCAAGATAATCAACTGCAAAATAAAACCACTCCTGTAAGCTTCTTGAAGAGCTATACTTTTCTTTTTTTATCTGTTTGAATTTTTCTATTAACAGTTTTTCCGAAATATCTAAAATCATAACAAAAATATCGTTTTTTGATTTTATATGTTTGTACAAAGCTCCCTCTCTGAAACCGATTTCTTCGGCAAGATTTTTTGTTGTTATTCCTCTTAAACCGAATTTATCCGCAAGCTTTAAAGCAGCGGTAAAGATGTCAACTTTTCTCTTGTCAAGAAACTCAATAATCTTTTTCCTCATTGTTTTCTCCTCGCTCACCGTTAGTGAGTAAACACTCACTCTCTTATTATATCAAAAAAAATCTCACTGTCAATATTTTTCTGAAGAATTTCTTAATAAAGTATTTTTATTGCCTCAAATATGATTGCTGCGGCGATGTACGAATATTGGGGCATTTCTTTCACGGGGGAAAACTCCACAAAGTCCGTACCTACAACTCTTTTATCCTCTTCCTTTATTATTTTTAAAATTTTGGTGAAATCTTCAATTGTTTCTCCTGAAATTTCAGGGGTACCAACAGCCGGTAAGATAGATGGATCAAAGTAGTCAAAATCGACTGATATATATATATTCTTTTCTAACTCTTTTATTCTTTCTCTGAAAAGCTTTTCTTCAAATTTGCCCGCTTTGAAAATTTGTATTCCTTTTTTCTGTGAAAATTCATAATCCTCTTTAGAGCCTGCCCTTATTCCCACTCCGGTGAGCTTTATCCCCTCTTCATTAATTCTTCTCATTACACAGGCATGGGAAAATTTACTACCTTCATAACTATCTCTCAAATCATAGTGAGCATCAAAATAGAGAAGAGAAAAATTCCCTTTTAATAATTCCTTGTAAGCTTTTATTATCGGAAGTGTAATTGTATGTTCTCCCCCTAAAAAAATTAAATGTTTGTCTTCAATAAAATTCTCTTTAACCTTCTTTTGAATTAAATTAAGAGAATCCTCGATGCCGAGCTTTTTTGGGAAGTTGATTGACTTTAAAGTAAAAAAATCCTCATCCTTATACTCTTTTTCAGAATATGAATCATAAAGTTCAAGAGAAAATGAATTTTTTATAATTTCCTCTGGGGCTTTTGCTGTCCCTTTGACAAAAGAGGTTGTCTTTTCATAGGGAATAGGTAATATTAAATATCTCGATTCTTCATAAGATAGATTTTCACTATCAAAGAAGGTATCAACCATTTATTGCTTCCGCAATTTTTAAAATTCCCTCTTTAATATCATCCTCTGAAGCCGCATAGGATATTCTGATGAATCCCTCAAGTCCAAAGGCTTCTCCCGGCACGACAACAACATGATACTTTTCTATAAGATATTCCGTAAATTCATATGTTGAATTAAACTTACCCTTAATTGCTTCTCCCAGGTAGGGGAACAGATAAAATGCTCCTTCAGGTTTGGTTATTTTTATCTTCGGGATTTTTCTCAGTAAATCAAAAGCCATATCTCTTCTTCTCTGATACTCTCCAACCATTTTATATACTTCATCCTTTTCCTCTGTCAGAGCAGCCAGAGCTGCATATTGAGAGGGAGTTGCAGGGTTTGATGTTGAATGGCTTTGAAGTACACCCATATATTTTATAATTTCCTTTGGTGCAAAGGTAAAACCTATTCTCCAGCCTGTCATTGCGAAGGTTTTGGAAAAAGAGCCTGATACAATGACCCTTTCTTTGGCTTCAGGAAAGACTTTCAGAGGAGAGGGATATGTGGCACCATCATAAATAATTCTTCTATAACATTCATCAATTAAAAGATAAAAATCATAATCAACGGCTGCTTTGAGAAGTTTTTTTAGTTCCTCCTTTTTCATTATAATACCCGTTGGGTTTGAGGGGGAAGAGAGTATGAAAAGCTTTATTCCTTTTTTTATCTCTTTTTCATAATCTTCGTATTTATAGTAAAACTCATTTCCATTCCATGAATTTACAAAGACCGGTTCTGCTCCTGTGAACTTAATTATTTCAGGGTAAGAAACCCAATACGGAAGAGGAATTAGGACTCTGTCACCTTCGGATAGGATTGTGTTGGCAACCAAAAATATTGAAAACTTACTTCCCGGATGAACCATTACTTCATTGATATCAAATCTGTAGCTCTGCTCTTTTTCATAGATATCAATCAAAGCCTCCTTCAACTCCTTTATACCCGAAGCGGGAGTGTATCTTGTTTTACCGTTTTTTATAGCTTTTATTCCTGCCTCTTTAATATAATCAGGGGTCGGAAAATCCGGTTCTCCAACACTCAATGATATGACCTTTTTCCCTTTCTCCCTTAATTCATTGGCTTTTAGAACAAGGGCCAGAGTGGAACTCAGTTTTAGATTCTTAATTCTTCCGTTCAGCATTAAATATTATATATAAATAAATATGGCTTTTCAATAAAAGTTTTATTTTTGAAATTAAACAAAATTATTGGAAGTTAATGTGTTCTTTTATCTAATCCTGTATTCTTGCATAATATTCATATTTATGTGAAAATTTAATTGGAATTGAGATATGTTTGTTTTTATAAAAAGCCAACGGTTAGCTAAAAACTTTTTCACATAGATTCGTATTAATAGTATTGAAAAAGGAGGTCATATGAAGAAAAAGATCTATGTTTTGATACTGATGTTAATTTTAATTTTCCCTCTTTACTCTTATGAAAAGATAGTGGATTATTCCTTTAAGGTAAGACTCTTTCCAGAAAAGAGAACAGTTGCAGGAACAGAGCTTCTCAGGTGGAAAAACAATTCTGAAGCCGAAATCTCGGAACTAATGTTTCATCTCTATGTCAATGCTTTTAAAAATGAAGATACAACCTTTATGAAAGAGGCTCTGATAAACCTTAAGAAAAAGCCTTATTTTAAGAGCAAAGAGGAAACAGGCTGGGAAAATATAAAAAAAATAGCGGTAAACGGGGAAGAGATTAAGAATTTCTACTATGTTCAAACAGATGATAATAATCTTGAGGATAAAACGGTTTTAAAGGTTCTCCTTCCTTTTAGTGTAAAACCCGGAGAAACAATTGAAATAAACATTGAGTTTGAGACTAAACTTCCAAAGCTTATAGCAAGAACTGGTTATGCAGGGAAATTTTATCTCGTGGCTCAGTGGTTTCCGAAGTTAGGTGTTCTTCAGAAAGACGGCAGATGGAACTGTCATCAATTTCATAGAAATTCGGAATTTTTTGCGGATTTCGGAGACTTTTATGCTGAAATTTCCATTCCACCAGAATATATTGTAGCCGGAGCCGGTATAAAAGAGAATAGCTGGAAAAATCCCAATGGGACAAAAACTGTTGTTTACAGAAGTAGAAAGGTTCATGATTTTGTCTGGGCTGCTTTTCCATACTTTGTAGTGAAAACAAAAAAGATTGTTAAATCCGATCCTTATATAAACACAGAGATTAAACTTTATACATACGATAATGCAAAATGGGCAATTGACAGATACTTCAAAATTGTCGAATGGAATCTTGAATTTTTTGGCAAAAGGTACGGCAAATATCCTTACCCTGTAATTACAGTGATAGATCCTCCGCCGGGGGCAGAAAGAGCCGGTGGAATGGAGTATCCCACATTTATAACCGGTGGAAGATATTCTGACCTTCTTGCAAAATACTTTTTCAATACGATTGAAATGGTCACATTTCATGAGTTTGGTCATCAATACTGGTATGGAATGGTTGCTAACAATGAGTTCGAAAATCCGTGGCTTGATGAGGGACTAAACACATTCTCAGAGATTGCAGGTTTAAGTGAAAAATACGGGTATCACAAATCCCTTTCAAACATAGGGTTCTTTCATCTTGGAGATTATGATTCTGCAATTATTTCCGTAAATAAAAATAAATTTTATGATCCGATAAATACATTCAGCTGGAAATTTTTTGATGGTTCAAGCTATTCTTTTAATTCATATCATAGAACTGCAATGACACTGTTTACACTCAAAAATGTTTTCGGGGAAAAACTTTTCTGGAAGGCTTTGAGAGAATATTTTCAGAGATACAAATTTTCCCACCCTAAACCTGATGATTTTATAAACACGATTAAGGAGATAATGGGAGATGAAGCTGGAAACTTTTTAAAAGATTTTATCTATGAAAATAAATATATAGACTACAGTGTGGAAGACCTGAGATCCGTTG
>JALVQI010000027.1 GCA_027031485.1 Candidatus Aminicenantota bacterium
AAAATTGTTAATTACAAGAAACTAACAACTTTCCTTCGTAGTCTGCTCAATGGTCAAAGCTCAACGCTCAAGGCTCTCACTAACTCTTCGCTACCTGAATTTTCCCGGACAGTACTGAATTTACATATACTCGGTTTTCGGACAAATGTTGCCTTTATTTTTATAGTCTTGTTTAATTTATTATGTGAATCGCCTCTTTAAAAGCATTCATAAAAGCTTCTCCAATGGCTTCCGAGATAGTGGGATGGGGGAAAACAATCTCTCTTAAATCTTTATATTTAGCCTTTTGTTTTATCATATATGTTAATGAGGATATCATTTCTCCCGCAGAAGTAGATAGAAGAGTGGCACCTATTAATATATCTTCTGAGAAAATCAATTTCATAAAACCGGCTGAAGCTCCCTCTATCAGGGCTTTCCCATTGGCTGCGAGTGGAAACCTTCCGACTTTTATATTATCAAATTTTTCTCTGGCTTCCTCTTCAGTAAATCCTATTGTGGCAATTTCAGGTTCCGTGTAAATTACGGCCGGGATAAGGTGGTTTTCTATTGAAAGTTTTGCACCTTCAAACATATTTTCCGCGGCGCTTATGCCTTCATGAAGGGCTTTATGGGCAAGGAGTTTCCCTCCTATGACATCTCCAACAGCATAAATATTTTCTGCTGCCTTAAAGTATTTATCTGTTGTTATAAAACCTCTTCCCTCGGTTTTTACGGAGGTATTTTCTAATTTCAATGAACAGGTATTTGCAACTCTTCCCGTGGCTATGAGAACATATTCTGTTTCAATTTTTATTTCTTCATTTCCCTCTTTTGCTTTAACTGTCAGTTTATTGGATTCTTCTCTGATATCTTCTACGGATGTTCCGGTGTGTATTTTTAACCCTCTTTTTTTCAGGATTCTTTTTAAATCTTTAACAATTTCTCTGTCAATACCGGGTAAAATTTCATCTAAAATTTCAATTATTTCAACTTTAGTGCCAAAACTGTTTAGGACAGATGCAATCTCAATGCCGATTACGCCCCCTCCGACAATTACCATTGACGAGGGAATACTTTCAAATTTAAAAAATTCATCCGAGAAGATTATCCTTTCACTTTTAAAATTTTCAAAAGAACGAGGACATGCAGGTTTAGAGCCCACCGCTACTAAAATATTTTTCCCTTTTAACTCTTTTCCGTTAACCGATACGGTGTTATTGTCTTTAAAAAAGGCTTCCCCCTTTTCAATATCAACCTTATTCTTTCTTAATAAAAATTCAACTCCTTTAACAAGTTTTTCTACCACACCATTTTTGTATTGGGATATTTCAGACCAATCAAAGGAGATATTTTCAACTTTGAGACCAAATTTATCTATCTCTTTTAACTCTCGGTAGAGATTTGCCGATTGTAGTAGTGCTTTTGTCGGGATACATCCTGTATTTAAGCACACTCCTCCAATCCTGTTTTTTTCTATTAATAGCACTTTTTTATTCTTTTGAGCAGCTCTTATTGCCCCTCCGTATCCTCCGAGACCGCCTCCTATTACAATAAGATCATACATTTTTAAAACTCCTTTAAAATTTTTTTCAGTGTTTCTATGAGAATTTTGTTTTGCTCCATAGTTCCTATGGTAATTCTTATGGCTTCCGGAATTTCAAAAGGGTCCAATGGCCTTAAAATTATTCCCTCTTTTTCAAGTTTTTTTATCAATATCTTCGGGTTAACAGAGGGGATGAACATTAAAAAATTTGTCTGTGAAGGGAAAACCTTAAAGCCTATATTTGTCAATTCTCTGTATAAAAATTCTTTTCCTTTTTTATTTGTTTTAAAAGAAAGTTCTAAAAAATCCTTATCATCAATAGCAGCTTCGGCGGCGACTGCGGCAAGTCTTGATACATTGAAGGGTAGTCTGACTTTCATTAGGATATCAATAAGTTCCTTTTGAGCAAACCCTACGCCAACTCTAAGTCCGGCAAGCCCGTAAGCTTTTGATAATGTTCTGATTAAGAATAGATTAGGGAATTCTTTAATCCACTGAAGGCCACTTTCATAATCTTCGGCATCAGCATACTCTACATAGGCTTCATCCAGTATAATCAGAACTTCCTCGGGGGTATTCTTAATGAAGTTATAGAGTTTTTTTGCAGGGATATAGCTTCCTGTCGGGTTGTTCGGATTTGCTATGAACAAAATGCTGATATTCTTATCACTGTTTAAAGCTTTTTCGTATCCTTTTAAATCATATTCATAATCTTCCGTGGTGTCAACCCAGATTATGTATTCATCTCCCGCAAATTCCTGAACAACCTTTTTATACATCAAAAAGGAATTTTTGGATACAATTGCATATTTTCCTTCATCAAGAACAAGATTTGCCGCCATCTTTATTAATTCCACAGAACCGCTTCCTAAAATTATCCAATCGGCAGGAACATTATAGTGTTTTGATAGTTTGTTTTTTAAAGAATAGTAGGTATCGTCGGGGTAAAAATAGGATTTTGTAATTTCCTTTTTTAATGCTTCTATTGCTTTCGGAGAAGTTCCGAGTGGATTTTCGTTGGAAGCAAGCTTGATAATTCTATCAATCCCCAATTCTCTTCTTAAAACCTCTTCGGGTTTACCCGGTATATAAGGCCTGATCTTCTCAACCCTTTTGTTTAATTTTAAAGACATTAAGCCCTCCTTATTTATTAGTATCTCTATTGTATTAAATAAAGAGGCTGAGTTCAAGTAAAAGGTTTGAAAAATAGTCCGACTTTAATTTACATAACCAAGGCTTTTTAATTTATTGATATCTTTTTTATTTAGTTTTAACTTTGTTTTTTTCTTGGCAAATTTTTTACAGGATTTGTAAAACTTAAAAAACTGATTCTCAAGCTTTTTCCCCATTCTCTTGTTCCCATCGTATATATTAAATTGTTCCTTTTTATCCCTTCCCATATCAAATAGCATTCTCTCTTTTCTCATTTTTAAAATAAAATGCCATCTTCCATTAATTACTCCGTCCCATTCAATTTCTCTTCTTACCTTTTTCCATAGATGAAGATATATATGTCTTTTGTTTAATTTATTTTTTTTGTTTTGTAATAGAGGTAACAAACTTTTACCTTCTTCTTTTTTTGAGAGAGGAAGACCTAAAATATCTCTTATTGTGGGTAAAATATCTATGGTTGAGACCGGAGTGTATATCTTTTTGCTTTTATTTATTTCCGGATAATGGATTATCAGGGGGACATGAATCTCTTCATAATATAGGGAATGTCCGTGATCCATCCAGCCATGATCCCATAGTCCTTCTCCATGGTCTGAAGTTATTATTAAGAGTGTATTTTGGTCCCATCCGAACTCTTTGTAAAGTTTTTTTATATATTCATCCGCATAGTGGATCTCACTATCATATCTTCTCTTAATGTCTTCTTCAAAATTATCGCTCTTTTCATAAAGTGGTTCCCTTCCATGATAGGGAGCATGGGGATCCATAAAATGAATGTATAGAAAATATTTTCCGCTTTTAATTATTTCATTTTTCCATTTCAAGAGCTCTTCCGAAACAAATTTCGCGCCTTTATAACTGTTTGTTTCAAACTTATCAAATCCCTGATCAAAACCCTCATATACACTGATATTCAGATTATCCGCAATCCCGAATGTTTTATAAGAATACTTTTGTAAAACTTCAGGCATTGTTACAATTTCCCCGGGTATTTTATTTACAGTAATATTTGGATTTATTTTCTTCGCATTTCTGATTGCAAGAAGACCCATTAGAACTCCATGCTGAAATGGATAGAGAGATGTGAATATGGTAGCTGTTGCAGGGGCGGTCCAGGATGAAGCGGCAAAAGTGTGCATAAAAACAGCTGATTGTTTGCTCAATTTATACAGGAAAGGCGCAGTCATCTTTTTATATCCATACATGGGCAATCTATCTGCGCGTAAGGCATCAATTACAATAACAACCACATTGTAGTTCTTTTTTTCTTTTTTGCAACTTTGATTAAAAATTAATGATAAAACGAGAATAAATATTAAAAATAGAACGACTGTTTTTTTCTTCATCGTGAGATGATTATAGAATAATTACTATTCAGTGTCAAATAAAAAAACTGGGAAGCAGGGATTCGAACCCCAACTCTCGGATCCAGAGTCCGATGTCCTGCCAGTTAGACGACTTCCCAGTGTAAGAGTAGTGATAATATAATTTATCTTTTTGTTTTTGTCAATATTTTATTTTTTCTCGTCGGTAACAATAAGTCTAATGCCTGCCCAATATTTTCTGCATTTAACTTTTTTGCCATTTTTAGTTGACAGAAACCAATTACCTATGATCTCACCTTCCTCGGTAAGTTCCGGTAAATTGCCATTTAAGTCATAAATACCTGAAGCCGTGGGCTGAAAACTTGCAACCGGCATTATCAAATCGGAAATCAATTTTTTCTTTTTTAGATATTTAATCCATTCCATTCTTTCCTCAGGGGTGGGGTAATAGCCAATCCAGTAGTCAATGGTATTATCAGTTTTTGAAATTTCTTTTGTCAAAATTTTTTCAAATAATTTCTTTGTAATGAGTTTAACCTTAAGCCCGGTTTTCTCAAATACGAATTTCAGGTATTCATTTATAAGATCCTGGGGTATATTGTAAACCGGTTTGTTTGGATTTCCTTTTATGATTTTTTCCGGATGCTTTTCTTTTAAAAACTCATTGAATTGAGCATTTGTTAGCTCTGTTTTCGCAACCCTTACATTACCTATTTTAACAAACTCCGGAATAAGAATCCCATTAACCTTTTCTCCGATTTCACCTGCTTCGTCTTTTTTAAGTGTTAAATATTTTTCAAGCTGAGCAATCTTTGAATCTTTCTTTAAAAGTTCAAATCTTTCTTCGTTTTTACCCTCTATGTGGGTATGAATCCATTTGATTTCCTCCGTTACCTTTCTCTTTTGATGGGATAATTTACGGAAGCTATGTGGTTCTCCGGGCATAAGGACGAATTTCACCTCTTTTCCCAATTGTTCCATTGTTCTGTAAAATTCCCATCCCTGTTCCGTCGGAACATTTGTATCTTTGTCTCCGAAGAAAATAAGCACCGGTGTGTTAACCTTTTTCAGTTTAAAAAGAGGTGATTTTTTTATATAAAGATCAAGGTCTTCATAGTATGGTTTACCTAAGTAAAGATTATCAAACTGAACTCCGAATTTGCAATTTCCCCAATCTGAAATCCAGTTGACATCCCCTGCTCCCGGTATGGCAAAACTGAAGTCTCTTTCCAGAATTGAAGCGATTGTCAGAATAGCTCCATTGCTCCAGCCCATAACTCCGATGTTGTTTTTATCAATATTATAATTTTTTAAAACAAAATCAAGGCCGGACATAATATCCGGAACTTCTAATTCATAATATTTGCCAACTATTGATTCCGCAAATTCAAGTCCATAATTTGAACCTCCCCAGTAATTTACAAAAAGAGTGAAAAATCCATCACCGGCCAATGCCTGAGGATAGTATGCCCATGAATTGTTGAAACTATCCTTTGTATAAGCATAAGGGCCTCCGTGAAAAGTTATGACAAGGGGATATTTTTTACCCTCTTTATAGTCAGCAGGGTATACTAAAATTCCTTCGACCTCTCTGTTGTTTTCTGATTCCCAGTGAAGAATTTCTCTTTTGCCCAATTTTACATTTTTGAGCCAGCTATTGATAAAGTATAACTCTTTTGGATTTTTAAACTTACCATTTCTTGAAATGTCAGCCGAATAGATTTTTTTAGGTTTATCCATTCCTGAAGCTATGAAAAGAAGTTTTTTGCCATTCGGAGAAATTGTAAAATAGTCTATGTTTTTGTAAATGCCGTCTTTGATGATAATTCTCTTTTTGACATTGAATTTCTTATCAACTTTAAGGATTATGGGGTAATTCCATACCCCTTTTGCTAACATTGTAAAAATCTTCCCATTTCTATAGTAAACACTTTTTGAATAAATTTCTCCCAAACCCCAAGCCCAATTAAGATCAATGTTTTTAATTTTATTCTCCTTTACAAAATAGGCATAGAGTAGAGGATATCCGGGACCTCTTTTTGCTTCATAATTCGATTTATTTTCCTTTATCAAAATTATATTTTCCTTTATCCAATCAAAAGAATAGGGTTGAAAATATTTATCCTCTTTGAAAACCTGCCTGGAATCGCCGGTTCTGATGTCATAGATAAAGAATTTTTTGTAAAATTTTGCATCTACAGAATATTTCGGAGAATCTATTTCGGAAGTTAAGATAAATTTACCGGAGGGAGAAATTACAAATTCTCCTATTTGAGTTTTATTATAGCTTATCCTTTCATATCTTTTATTTTTAAGGTTCAGACAAAAAAGTCTTATTGGATAAAATTCAGTGATATCTTCAATTACAATGGAAGTGTCCTTCTCCTTTTCCCTTTTTCTTTCCACAAATCCCTTTTTTTCTCTTGCGGTAAAGATAAGCTTATTGTTCCCCAGCCATTTAAAAGAATTAATACTTAAAGGATAATTGCTGACTTTTTCGGGATCTCCCCCCGGAAGCTCAATAACAAATATTTCGCTTTTTTTATTTCTTGTGGATAAAAATGCTATTTTTGTGGAGTCAGGAGAAATTTGAGGAGAATAATTGCTTCCTTCTCTCGTTAATTGAACGATCTTTGAGAAGTCGGGAGTTGCGTAAAATATCTGAGAAATCCAACTATCTTTCTTCTTATCAGCATATCTCTTTGTAAAGATAATAAAATCCCCATTGGGAGAATATTTTATGTCTGAGATGGATTGAATTTTGAATATATCATTGTATTTAAAAACATTTGAAGAGTAGGAAGGCATAGAAAAAAAGAGCGAAAATATAGAGATAAGAATTAAAATTATTTTCACATTTCTTTTCATCAACTAACTCCTTTATTTTAGATTTTTTAAAATAGCTTTTGCCGTTGGAATGTTTTTATTATCAGGATCCATCTTTATGAATTTTGATAAATACTCTTTTGCTTTGTCTATATTTCCCAAGCCGAGGTAGATAAGGCCTAATTGATAATAGGCATCAGAATAATTCGGGTCAAGTTCCACTGCCTTTTCCATTGCCTTTTTTGCATTTTTGTTATCTCCTGTGTTTATATAGCATACTCCAAGGTTATAATAGGTGTCAGCATCAGCTTCTCCTCCTTTTATAGCTCTTTCATAGTATTCTATTGCTTTTTTAAATTCAGACTTTTTTGCATACAAAGTTCCTAATTTTTGTAATGAAAATGTAAAATCTGGTTTAATGGAGAGTGATTTCCGATAAAACTCTATAGCTTTATCGGTATCATTAAGTTTTTCATAACTTAAGGCTATGTAGAAGTAGTAGACAGGATTATTTTTTTCTTTTTCTAATAGATTTGAAAATCTTTTTATTGCTTCTTCATAATCTCCTTTTTCAAAAGTGTTCAGGGCTTTTTTTATCTCATTTTCAGGTAATTCTTTCACTTCTTCAATGGGATCAAGAGATATTCCTATGTCCTCTGTTTCTGAAATACCGATTCTTATGACTCTTCTCCTGGGAATATAACCCTTTTTTTCATAGGTAATTGAGTATACCCCAGGTTGTAATCCGCTTTTGTAAACAATTCCCTTTTTGTTTGTAAAAACAGTGTATTTCAGATTTTTAACCCTCAATGATTCTATGGTAATTTTCACTTTTTCAATTTTTTCTTTGGTTTTGGAATCTGTTATTTCACCTCTGACAGCACTTAAGACCCCGCTGTAAGAAAAAAATGAGATTAAAATAAAAATAATGAAAACAGGAAGTCTTTTCATTTTTCCTCCTTGGATTTTAGTTTTTTTGCCCTTTCCCAATATATTTTTGCTTTTTTCTTATCTCCGAGAGAAAAATACAGAGCTCCTAATTTATTGTTAACAGCCACAGTGTCCCCATATTTTCTGATTTTCTCAAAGTAGTAAGCCGCTTTTTTTAGATTATTAATTTTCAAATATGAGTTTGCAAGAAGAGCAAGCAAAGGATAATCTTTGCCTTTTATCGGTTCAATAAGATTAATTACCTTTTCATAATTTCCGTTTAGATAGTATGCTCTTCCGTAAATCTGTAACATTCCTCTTTCTCTGAAAGTTTCAGGGATTTTTTTAAGAAATGATATCGCCTTTTTTATCTTTCCGTCATTCAGATATTCTTCCCCGAGATAAAATATGTATTTGAAAATATTAAAGTTTTTATCCTCTTTTTCAAGAATAATCGGTTTGTTTTTTTTATAGGGAATAATTGCGAAACTTTTTGTTTTAAATTCTCTATTATTGTCTTTGATGCTTAAAAAGTATCCGCCTTCGGGGACAGAGGATGCTTTGAGCTTAAAAAAATAAAAATTGCCTGTTTTTTCAATGTCTTTTATTTTATGTTTTTCCCCAGAATCAATGTTAACAAGAAATAAAAACGGATTTCCATTTGATTTAAAAACTCCGGAAACTATATCATCTTTTCCGAATATTAATTTCGGATTCACTATTATCTTTATATCTTCATACTGGAAAGGGGATAAACCTTTGTCTGTATATTTGTAGTTAAATCCTATGCAGTATACAGGTGCGGAGGCGTCGATTTTTGCTTCTCCTGTAAAATATTCCTTTGATGTCATATTATAAAAAAAAATCTTTAAATTTACATTTTCGGGAATTACCGGGATAAAACCATTAAAAGTTACTCCGTATCTTTCTATTTCTTCTTTTCTTTTTCTGGAAACTTTAAGGTTTGCCCGATAGCTTTTTTCAAGCAATACATTTCCTTTTAAGTTTTCTAATCTTGCAATTATCTGAATTTTGGCCAGAAAATGATTTTCTCCTTTTTGAGAAAATATTATATGATCCGGATTAATGGAGTAGCTTATAAAATTAAATCCTGCTTTTTCGCTTTTATTAAAAATAAGTTTTCCGTAGATCTCTTTAAAGGAATATTCAACTTCCACTATGCCACTTGAGGCCTTAAAGAGTGAAAGATATGATTTATTAACTATCTTTTCGGGGATGGAGAATATCTTTGAAATAACTCTTCCGGAGGAACTGTTCGGGATATTAAATAGAGGAGAGCCTTCCATCGGAATAACCGAAAGACTTGCTTGAGCCAACTCGGGGAAATCCATTTTTAAAAGCCTGAAAGCTTCCATTCTGGATTTTGCATGGTTAATAAAGGAGGGACTTAAAAGATCAAAAGCTGTTTGAATACCGGGGTAGAACAGACGATAATCTCCCATATCACCCGGCTTGTAAAATAAAAGGTTCATAAAGGGAGGAAGATCATCTTTTCTGTTTTTTCTTTGATAAATCCAGAGTTCACAGGAAACTATCTTTTCATACCCTCTGTAAGTTTTTATTTCAAGAGGTTTTCCTAAATAGATGTAAACTCTTCCTCTATCTGAGTTTATTCCCCCTAATTTTTCTTTGGCATATTTTGCTCTCTTATAATACTCTACCTTATATTCATTGACAGGGGTCTGAGGATCGGGATCTCTGGATTTCCAGAAATACTCTCTGAATTTTTCTTTTTCTTCCTCTGTTTTTAAGGATTTGTAAACCTTTAGTTCTGATTTGGTAATGATTGGCTTAACTTCTTTTAACCATTTATCTTCTGAAATTAAAAGGGATGATAATAGAAAAACGATTAAAAATAAATGCTTTTTCATAAAAGAGAATAGCACAAAATAAAAAGCAGGAGAAGGTTTTCCTTCCCCTGCTTTTTTAGATTAATTATTTTTTCTAAAAGAAGAATCTAATACCTGCTCTGAAACCTCTCGGATAATTGAGTGCAGTCGGATTTTCAAAACTTGGACCTGCCACAGTGTAAACTCTTGTGGCTACTCCCGTGTTGAAGACATTAAATACATCTAAGATAAGTCCCGCTCTGAAGTTTTCTCCGAATCTGAATATTTTTTCTATTCTTATATCAAGATTTTTCTGTGTTGGTAATCTTCTTGAACCTCTCGGTTCGGTGAATATGTATCTTCCGCCCTGGTTAAGAGATATTCTTAATCTTCTTGTATATGTGTTTCCGGAAATGTATGAAAAGTAGAAATTAAAGCTAATGTCAAGAGGCAGAATGACGGTTCCCTGTAGTTTTAACATATGGGTCGGATCATAAGTCAAATGACCTTCCGCATTGATCTGATAGTTCGGATCTTTAAACATGCTTGATTGCCCTACATTTGAACCTGTGCCTCCCCAGAAATTATTATCATAGTTTCCGGTTGCTTTTCCGTAAACATAGGAGGCTAAAAGTTGCCATCTGTTTGAGAATCTCTTGTTTAAGACAATCTCAAATCCATCGTATTTTCTTTGAGGGGTAAACCCTATTACAGGATACGCACCTTTTTTAGGATTTGTGATTATGTATTTATCTTCTCCTGGATTTGTTTCATTCCACACAGTGTACTCCTGACCATTGTAAGGATCTTTTACCGTGGTTTGTACAAAATTACCCGTGTAATTAACAGCATCTATTAAGTCTTTGTTTTCTCTGTGAATATAGGTTAAACTTATGGAAACATCTTTGATAATCTCTCTCTCAATGCCAACTGTATACTGATTCATATAGGGATGTTTTATATTATCATCAATGGAGTATGTCTGTTCATAGGGGAATCTCAGGATTTCAATTAGATTCCCGTATTGAGGTACATAATAAATGACAAAATCCGAATGATTTGGATCAAGATTGTAAAAGTAAGCGGAGAAAATACCTTCATAGTATTTTCCGTAGTGAGCCTTTATGGCTGTCGTATGGTCACCGAAAACATCATATGTTAAACCGATTCTTGGAGCTATTCCCGTGGGTTTGTAAACAGTTTTGTTTATATGTTTTAAATATCCCCTGTATATGTTAACTCTTACTCCGGGATTTATTGTAAGGTTATCCGTTATGCTCCAGGAATCCTGAGCATAGAGGGAAACTCTTGATGTATCAGCATCAATATCATATCCTTCATATCCGTAGGCAAGATATGGTTGACCATTGTAATCCATATAGGCTATTCCTCCGCCATTGTATCCATATCTATTTCTTGTCCAGTTCTTCTCTATTTCAACTCCGAATTTGAAATCGTGAGAACCCTTTATAAAATCATCAGCATGATGGGATACGGAGGCATTTCCCTGATAATGTGATCTGTCCGCAAGAAAATAATATGTTGCATTCACAGTGCTCCATCCTGTTCCAATGTCATAGTGTCCTGAAAGATCTCTTCCTCCTTCGGGTTCAAGATAATAGTATCCGACATAACCTGCAAATTTTGCTTCCATGAAGGTATTATCTGAGAAGATATGTAAATAGCTGAAATTCCAGACTTTTTCAGGAGATTTTTGAGAAACTGTTGCCTCAGGACTTGTCAAGGCTCCTGCACCTCTGTTTATACCATCATAGTGATCGTATTCAAAAAACGCCTGAAGTCTGTTGTCTCTGTTCGGCTGGTATGTTAACTTTATGAAACTTCTTGGTTGTTTGTAATCCACCGGTTCAGGAAAACCCGCGGGATATCTTTTTGTTCTGTAGTATTGAAGCCCGAGGAAAAACCAGAGTTTATCCTTAATTATGGGGCCACCAAGATGTAAGTTTGCATCTATGAAGCCTCTCTTTGCCGGTTGAAGATCCGGATCATCACTGTTTGATCCATTCCATGAATCTTTTTGATAGAGAAATTCAAAATGACCTTCGAAATTGTTTCCTCCTGATTTTGTTACAGTGTTTAAAATTGCTCCCGTAAAGCCGCCGTATTCAGCCGGAAGTCCGACTCCCATTACCTTTGCTTCTTCAATAACATTATAGTCTAAAAACACCCAGGCTGTTCCACCTTCCGGGTCGGAGACATCAACACCATCCACCTGATAGGATACACCTGAATAAGCCGCACCTCCGAAAGCACTGCTGTTATTAACTCCCGGAGCAAGGTTTACTATATTTGTAACAAATTGGCTGTTTGGAATATTTTGAAGAATTTCTTTGGTTAGGTCAGTTGAGGCTGTGGAGGAGTCTTTGACATCAACAAGGGGTGGTTTGGCTATGACTTCAATGGATTCTTTTAATTCTCCGATTTTTAACTTCAGGTCCACAGATAAGGTCATCCCGACATGCAGCCTCAATCCTGTCTGTTTTGCCGGGGTAAAACCTTCGAGGGAAGCCTCGATAGAATATTCACCGGGTGGTAATGCTACAAATCTGAATTTTCCATCATTGCCGCTTATAGTGGAAATTTTCCCCTGAACAAGAGCCGGTGATGTGATTGTAACAGTTGCACCGGGAACTGGTTTGCCATTTTGATCTAAAACTTTTCCCTGTATAGCTCCCGTTTCTCTTGATTGAGAAAAAACAAAAGTGGAAATAAACAGGAAAACTACTGTTAGTATAAGTAGTTTTCTAATGCTTTTATACATAAACACCTCCTTTTAAAGATCCTCTCTCCCAGAAACACAATCAATTTTTATGCCATTGTTAAAGCTTGAAAAATGAAGGGTTTTTAAGTCCTTTATTTAAAAAAATCCAATATATTGGATTTTAAATTCAAAATATTGGATTTTTTATTGTAATTTTGAGAGAAGCTTTTTTCCTTTTCTATAGTATTCTTGTGATCTGAAAGAATCTCCAAGGAAAGAGTATATGTCTGACAAAATGTAGTATCCGAATACTGTGTATTTATTAAAAGGTTTAATCTCCACTCCTTTTTTGCATAGAGCAATCGCTCTGTCTAATTCCTCTCTTTTGTCAAATAAATATTTTGCTATCATGAAGTAGGGTATGTTAAAATCCGGATTTACCTCTATGGTCTTTGAATAATAGGTTATTGCCTTTTCATTTTCTCCTGATTCTCTTAAATTTTCCGCAAGATTATAGTATGCCTTAAAATTATTCGGATTATTCTCAATCTCTTTTTTGTAATATTCCATGGCTTTTCTTATATTACCTCTCTTTTCCTCAATTTGAGCCAGATTGTAATAGGCTTCTTTCAATGTTGGGGTTATAGTCAATGCTTTTGTTAAATTTTCTTCTGCTTCCTTTAGTTTTCCCTCTATAATCAGAATTTCCCCTATTCTATTGAGAGCTTCTGAATTCTTTGGATCAAGTTTAATAACGGTTTTATAGGAATCCAGAGCTTTTCCGTAATCTTCTTTTATAAGATAAATTTTGCCAAGTTCCGCATAAAGTGCATAATCATCGGGAAATCTTTTAAGAAAGGTGTTTATGGTCTTTATCGCCTGGTCAAATTTATTAAGAGCAATAAGACAGTTGATGATATTGATTGTGGCGAAATTATAATCGGGTTTTCTTTTTAAAACTTCATAAAAGTTTTTCATCGCCTGCTCAAATTCTTTCTTCCTGTAGTGGAGATTACCAAGAAGCATATATGCATCAATAATTTCAGGGTCTTCCTTTAATATTTTTTTCACTAATTCAATTGCTTTATCATAATCCTTTGTATTCATAATTCTTTTGGCTTTTAAGAGAGCATTGTAGATTTTTATTTTATCTTTCGGATCCGGAAGATTTTTTTTGTTTGAAGTATCAACGAAAGTGGAAATATATCCGAGGGCAGCTAATTTTTTAACTTCCTCTCTGTTAAGATTTTTATTTTTTAAAATATTTAATGATTTAGCTGATTTTTCCTTAATAAATTTTTCCAATAAGCTTCTCATTTTTTTCCTTAATCTCGTTTTATAAAGACTGATATTCTTTCTTTCCCTCTCATCTTTTTGAAGATTATAAAGTTCATCTTTTGGGGCAAGGATATATTTATAGTTTTTATAATATATAGCCTTCAATTCCGACCACCCGTAGTGAAATCGGGGATAAAAAGTTTCTGTGTAAGCTATTTCCGGAAGCTCCTCCTTACCTTTCAGCAGGATATCAACCAATGATTTCCCCTGAATATCTTTTGAGCCCTTTATACCCAGAGAATCTAAAATAGTCGGGGTTACATCCGTAAGCTCCACGGTTTTATTTATAACTTTCTTTTTAAATGGGAATGGTGCTCTTATTATAAATGGAACCCATACGGTGGGCTCATAGAGAAAAAACCCATGGGTTTTTTCAAAGTGTTGTCCCAGACTTTCTCCATGGTCTGCCACTACAACAATTAATGTTTTCTCGTACAAATCTTCCTTTTTTAAAAAATCAACAAATAGTCCGATCTGATCATCTATAAACTCAACTTCTCCTCTGTAAGGTTGTCCAGGGTATTTTTCTTTATAGGAAAGAGGCGGATCATATGGTGTATGGGGATCGTAGAGGTGAATCCATGTAAAGAATTTGCTTTTTCTGTTTTTAAAAATCCAATCTTTCGCTTCTTTTAAAACTTCATCCGCTCTCTTCTGAATTTTACTTAAAGAAACACTTTTGTATTTTGTCATGTCAAAACTGTCCCCATAATAATCAAACCCCTGATTCAATCCCCATTTTGAATGGAGAACATATGCTGCTATGAATGCAGCTGTTTTAAAGCCATTTTTTTTAAGTGTTTCACTTATTAATGTTAATTGTGGTGGGACTATGAATCCTCCGTTATCTCTGACTTTATGGTAAAGAGGATAAGTTCCCGAAAGGATGGTTGTGTGAGAGGGTAGAGTTAAGGGAGTTTGAGTTATGCATTTTTTAAAGTATGCTCCTTCTCTTGCGAGTTTGTCAAGGTTTGGGGTGTTAGCTTTGCCTCGTCCGTAAATACTAACATGACTTGCTCTTAATGTGTCAATTGTAATCAAAATCACATTGAGAGATTTTAATTTTTTCCTTTTTATTTTATATTCAATGGAATTATAGAAAAAAAGATAAATAATTGCTAATAATATTACTGATAATGCAATTATTTTCACCTTATTCTTCATCTTTCCTCCGTTAAGAACAATTTTAACATTGAGAAAAAATCATAACAAGTTATTTTATCCTCTGATAGTTTTTACCCGTAAATTCTATTATAAGATTTTTAAATCTTAATTGTAAAAGTATATTGAAAAGCTCTCCAAAATTCAGCGAGGATTTTTCTATTATTTCATTTATACTTATCAATTTGTCCTTAGGAATTATTTCTAATATTTTAATCTCTTTTTCGGAAAGTTCAATTTCTTCTTCTCTTTTTTTGTCTTTTAAGTCCTGATAATAGTGAAGCTCTAAAATATCTTCGGGAGAGGAGATTAGCATTGCTCCATTTTTTATTAAATTGTTTGTTCCTTTTGAGTTTGAGGAATCGATATTGCCAGGGATTGCGCCGACTTCTCTTCCTTCCTCATTGGCTATCATTGCGGTTATTAAAGAACCACTTTTTTCCTTTGCTTCAATTACGAGAGTAAAAAAAGAAAGTGCTGCAATTACTCTGTTTCTTATGGGAAAATTTGAAGGATGGGTCGGATAATCAGGAGCAAATTCAGAAATAGCACACCCCTTTTCCACAATTTCATGGAAAAGTTTCTTATTGCTTATCGGATAAATTTTAAGAAGATTATTCCCCAAAACAGCCACGGTTTCCCCTTTCTTTAAGGCTCCTTTATGGGCATAGCTATCTATCCCTTTTGCCATTCCGCTTACAATCACAAGACCTGCATTAGCTAATTTTTCTGAGAAGTACAAAGCCTGCTTTATTCCGTAGGTTGTGGGTTTTCTTGTTCCAACTATGCTTATAAGGGGCTTCTTGAGAAGTGATATATCTCCTTTATAAAATAGAGCAAGCGGTGGTGCATAGCTTTTTTTGAGATTTTCAGGATAATCTTCAGAAAGCAAAGTGATGAATTTTATAGAATTCTTTTCAAGAGCATTTTTTATATCCTTCAACTCATCTTTTAAGAAGGAGTTGACCTCTCTTTCCTTTAGTCTGTTTTCTATTAAGTTTGCAAACTGATGGTTTTGAACCTTGACTTTAACTTCTTCTAAAAGCTTGAGATCTTTTGGAAAAAGAGTTTGTATGCTCAGTAAATAATCTTCTTCCTTAATCAATCTTCACGATTGGGAAGGAGAAGTACAGGGCTTTGAGATCTTGAAACAATCTTTTCTGAAACACTTCCCATAAAAAATTTTGAAAGACCGGAGCGAGAGTGTGTAGCTGTTATTATGAGGTCGCTTTTTTTCTTTTTTGCGTATTCTACTATTGCATCCGCAGCATTTATTGCTTTAATTATTGTATGTTTTGCTGTTGCTTTGACATCTTTTAAAGAATTATCCAGTCTTTTAGAGAGTTTTTGGACCAATTTTTCAAGAACTTCAAAAGGAAATTCATATTCATAAAGTTCCATAACATGAATTACATCAATTACACTGTCGAATTTTCTTGCCAAATGTTCAGCCCATCTCAACTCCCTTTCCATGATGGGTTCGAGATCAACCGGCACTAAAATATCTGAAAACTCCATATTTCTCTTCTTCTTGGATGATAAAAACATTGGAATATTGCAGTGATGAATTAGTCGATTGGCAGTACTTCCGATCAAAAGTTTTTCCCATAACGGGTGGCTTTTTTTCCCTAAAAAAATCATATCAATATTATTTTCTTTAACTGATTCGATAATTTTTTCGTAGGCTGCTCCATCATTTACTATTATTTTGTCAAATTTAATATTTTTTCTTTTTTCAATAGCCTTGATTTTCTTTGTGGCAGCTTTGGTGATTCTGAGGAAGTTTAATTCCATTTCGTTTGAATCAATGAAGGCATCATCGTAAATTAGTGATGGAAGAGTTGGAATTACATGTATGGCCATCAGTTTTGCATTAAATTTTTCTCTGAAAAACAGAGCATAATCAAGTGCACTTAGTGACTCTCTGCTAAAGTCCGTTGCCCATAAAATTTTCTTGATACTTATTTTTTTCATTCAAGCCTCCTTTATCTTTCTAATTCGAATATAGCTTCTATATTGCAGAATTTAATAATATCCCCGTTTTTAAGTTTATATGGGACGTTTTCTCTTAATTTTTCTCCGTTTAAAAATGTACCATTTAAAACCCCTAACTCTTCCTTAACAAAAAATTCATTTTTGTCAAAGAATATCACTGCATGCTTTCGTGAAATATATTTTCCTTTGTCCTCTGCCGAAAGATCAATATCGGGGTTATAATTCATGGATAAAACTTTTCTACCTATTGTGTTTTTGATTTTTTTAATGGGAATTCTTCTGTTTGATGGTATTATTTTTAAAAAAGCTCTGATGTGCGGAGGTAATTCACTTTTTTCCTCTTTTTCCAATTGGTCGGTATCTATTTTGGGAAGTTTTATATTTTTAAATAGATTTTCCACTCCTATAATCCTTTCCGAGTATTTTTTTAAAAGGAAAAGGGAGATTTCAGGATCCTTGAGTATAATTTCATTGAAGATTTGAGGAGGAAGTTCCACGACCTTTGTATCATCCTCTTCAACAAAAGCTGTGTAAAGTCGGGGGCTGTTAGTTAGAGTTGATGGGACACCGATTATATCTCCCTTTTTAGCTTCATCTACAAGAATGTAACTACCATCCTTAACTCTTTTTAAAAAAATTAACCCTGATTTAATAACATAGGCTCCCCTGGCGATTTCACCTTCCTTAAAAAGGATTTCTCCTTTATTAAAAATTTTAGTCAGATTCTTCCATTTAGTCATTGGATTAAAAATTGTATGTTTACTCTTCTGTTTTTGCTTCTATGTTCAGGAGTATCATTCGGGAATAAGGGGCGAGTATCAGCATAGCCTTCAGCAGTGAATCTTTTGGGATTTAATTTTCCTGTTTCTATCAGAAATCTAACAACAGAACCGGCTCTGGCACTTGAGAGTTCCCAGTTTGATGGATATTTGTCACTTTTTATCGGAAGATTGTCGGTATGACCTTCAACCACTATCTCATAGGGAGAGCTCTTTATTATTGGGATTAGTTTTTTAAATAATTTTTTTGCAGGTTCCTTGAGTTTTGCTTCACCCGGATCAAACATGACAGAACCTTTAATCTGGAGTAAAACTCCTCTGTTATTTTTAATAATAGAAACCTTCCCTTCAAGGTTTTCCTGAGCAATCGCCTGCTCTAAAAGATTTAAAAGAGCTTCTTTTCTTTTTTCTCTTGCTGCATCCGCACTACCCATTAAATCAATGGGGGTTTTTTGTCCTAATCTTGTTAAAATAACTTTTTCCGTTTGAACTCCGAAAGCTTTTTCAACTGAACCTAAGAGCTCTTTAAACTTTTGAATGTCCATATTGGAAAAGGATAATAACATAATGAAGAATGTAAGTAGGAGACTCATCATATCTCCAAATGTAACAACCCACCCGGGAACACCCTTAGGACATTCACACTTTGTTTCTTCGTCAGCCATTATTTACCCTTTTTTCTTTTTTGAGCTTCTTCAACTTTTGCTCTTGTTTTGGGATCAAGGAATGAAGCTAATTTCTCCTGAACGACAGCAGGATGATCTCCTTGAGCTATTGAAAGTATTCCCTGAATGATCAATCTTTTTTGAAGGCTTTCAAGATCTCCGTATATTTTTAATTTGTTTGCGAGAGGAAGAAAGAGAGCATTGGCGAGGAGAGCTCCATACAATGTAGTTAATATAGCAACTGCCATACCAGGTCCGATTGCTTTAGGATCATCCATCTTTGTCAACATGGCAACAAGTCCTATCAGAGTTCCTATCATACCGAAAGCAGGGGCACTATCTCCCAATTCCTCTAACATGGATCTTCCTGTGCTATGTCTTTCTTCCATGGAGTTTAGTTCTATTTTTAATATTGCTTCAATAAGCTCAGGTTCCACACCATCTATGGCAAGCTGAATACCCTTCTTTAAGAAAGGATGATCTATTTTTACCTTTTCGAGTCCTAATATTCCGCTTTTCTTTGCTTCAACTGCCAGTGATATTATGTCATCTATTAGTTTTTCCGTTGGTCCGATCTTATTTATAATGGCTTTCATCATAATTCCTACCATCCCTGTGATCTTATTCATAGGAAATTTCATAAAAAGAGCACCAAAAGCACCTCCGAAAACAATCATAACAGAACCAACATCTATGTAGGCAGAAAGTCCGGCACCGGTTGCTATGGCAAAAAACACTAAACCCCACGCCATTACCAATCCAATGATTGATGCTATATCCATTTTAAACTCCTATTTTAATTTTATATTGAACAAAATAATTAGCTTTTTGTCAAGCTTATGCTTCCGCAAGCAGTAGTGTCCGGAAAAAAACAGAGGATTGGGACACCTCCGCGTGAAGATGTATGATATACAAGTATTTTCAAAAAAATCAACACAGAAGGTGCCCTATGGGATATCAAGATAGCCATGAGCATCAAGCATAGAGCAAAACATTAAGGAAAGTCTCTGATAAGTTGTAATCTGTTATTTTCTTTTAAAATAAATTTTAAAAAAAAGAATTTACAAACAACAGCAAACAGCAATAAACTGAACACCGACCGCTCCGATTA
>JALVQI010000028.1 GCA_027031485.1 Candidatus Aminicenantota bacterium
GAGCTGAATCTGAAACTTTATAGCAAGTAATTTGTTATTTCTTTTAATTAAAACAAATAAAATAAAGAAAATTATTACTAACAAGTTATTAAACATATTACTTATAAGTAGCTCAAAGCTCATGGCTCAAGGCTCGAGGCTAATTACATAGCTTATTGGTTTATACAGGGTTATGTTTTTGTTAAGTGGAATGTTTTGCCAGGAGCTCCGATTCACGATTAACAATTCACAATTCACGACTACCTCCTTCATATCCGAATACTCCATAAGCTTCTTTTTGTATCCAGATCGTTAAATTATCATTTATCTTTTCTACATAAAATCCGTCTTTCCAATCCCCACCTAATAATTTTCCGGTAATAATCAAAAAAAACAAAATTATTTTTATACATGTTTTTCCCTTCATCTTTTTCTCCCGAAATCAAAATTTTTTTTCTATATATTTCTTCTCACCCGGTTTTATTGTTAAATATTCATATTTATCATAAAACTTATGATCCCTATGAAAAGAATAATGAATATAATACCTCCCGGATTCAGGGAAAAAAGTCCAAAGAATATATCCAGGTCTTTCTAGTGCACCCTTTGGTATTTTTTTTTGATTTTTACTTGTTGCCAAAATACCCACATTCATTAAATAGGGTTTTCCAGTATTCTTATCTATCATCCTCCATCTTACAACCTGACCTTTCGTAAAATCCGCTATAAATCTTACAACCTTTGTCTCCCCCTTCTTTAAATAAAATTCCTCCCACTTTGAAGGATATCCCGAAACATATATTCCAACTCCGACTCTTCCTGACCTCAACTCCCTTATCTCATATACGCCCCCTTTGTAATTCACTTTATCAGAAACATTCAAACTATTACCATATTTGTTGTGATAAAGATAAACTGATCCATAATTAATATAATCCACATTAAGAGCTTTTTTCCCTCTTTCATTAAAATCTTTCCACATACTTTCATAAACTTTTTCAAAACTATTTGTTGCATCTATCCATTTTTTATTAAATTCAAGAGGCTCTTTCTTATTAAAATCTGGTTCTGAGTTTAACTTTTTTTTCATAAATTTGTCTTGTTTTATAATAAGTTTAGGATATTTGTTTTTACAAAAGATGATTAATGGAATAATAAAAAAAACAACAAAGAATAAGCCAATCTTTTTAGTCTTCTTCATGATAACCCCTTATAAATCAATATTTACAATTGTTATTTTGTCTTTTGCCACTACGAATTTTTTTGTGAATTTGTATTTAACCTTTTGCTTCCTTTTCACAGAATAAAATACTATTAGCATGTATTTTCCCGGCACTAATTGTCTAAAGAAATATTCCCCGTTTTCATTTAAGTTTAAAGATGAAAGTCTTTTCATTTTCTTACCACCGACTAATATAATTTTTATATATTCATATTTTTGCCTATCATAAATAACTTTTCCCTTCACTCCCGTTTTGCTTATAAAATCAAACAAATGTTTCACAACAACCGTTTTCCCTTTTTGAACCGTAACATCTTTGTCAAAGTCAGGAAAACCATAATATCCCATTCCTGATATAGATACATTATAAATTCCCCCTGGGGTTAAACCATTAACAACAGCTATACCCTCTTTATCAGTATTAACTTGAGCTGTGTTATGATATAAATATTTTTTTCTTGACTTATAATATAATTTCTTACTTATAAGAACACCCAAATCTTCAAATCCTCTTATACCATTCTTATCCCTTCTCTTTATCTCTATTCTTATACTTCCTCCCGGCACCATTCCTATCTTAAAATATTTTATCTCACCCTCTTTAAGATAAAATAATGATAGTTTTTTCTCATAATCAGGCTCTCCTATGAGAGAAAAAGAGGAATACGTTTCATACCCCGGTTTACGACAACTTATAAAATATTTTCCTTCTCTCAGATCATCCATCTTAAAATATCCTTTCTTATCAGTTATTCCTTCGCTTGTCGAAAAACTCGCATAACCCTGATATACATAAAGAATAACCTCAGCCCCCTTTATGGGTTTCCCTGTGGCTTTGTCAACAACAACCCCTTCGATTCTCGAAGAAATCATAGCCCTGAGCTCAACAACAGAGCTTAATACAACCAACATAAAAAATAGAACCAACAAAACCCCTCTGATAAAGGAGTTTCTTTCCCCTCTGATAAAGGGTTTCCCGATAGATCGGGAGTTTGTCCCCCGTTTGAAACGGGAGCTTT
>JALVQI010000029.1 GCA_027031485.1 Candidatus Aminicenantota bacterium
AAAGTCTTACATCCTCCTCATAACCCCTTATCGTAAGATAGCCTGACTGAAACATAAGGGGCAGAGGATTTAAATTTGAAAGCTCATAGATTGAAAAAAGTGCTTCACTCACCTGAAGGTTTTCATATTCAGGAATATATATATTTTGTTCCTTTATAAGATTTATCAAAAATGTAGGAGTTCCTGTCTCAAACCAGTAATTCTCTATACTCCTCTTTTCAAGGGCTGAAAACAATGAAAAAGGATTATATACTCTTACATCCTTTGATGAAAATCTGTAGCCATTGTAATATCCTCTTAATTCTTCCCTCAACTCCTCACAATTCAGGTTTTCTTCCTTACAAAATCTTTCAATATATGGAGTTAAATCCCTGTCTATTTCTTCCTCCGTTATTCCCAATATATCGCAGTATCTTTTATCCATTGTAAGATCAGTTAGATTGTTAAGCTCTGAAAATATTGATACCTTTGAAAACTTTGTTATTCCCGTTATGAATACAAATCTTGTAATTCCCCCTAATTCACCGGCCTTAAGTGTTCCGTAAAACTCCTTTAATATTTCCCTGTTCTTATCAGCTATTCTTAACTCCTCTTCTCCCTTCCCCAAATGATCTATTATAGGCTTATCATACTCATCTATCAGAAAGACTATATCCTTTCCATATTTATTTTTAAGCTTTTTTGAAACCTCTTTTAATGCATCCTTTGCATAATCCTGTTTTTCTATCCTTATTTCATACCTTTCGCCATTATCTTTTATTGCTTCTATTACTTGTTTTTCCAAAATTTTCTCATTCCTTGAAACTATTGAATTAAAATCCAAAAATACCACAGGATACTCTTCCCATTCAAAATCACTATCATAAATGTAAAGCCCTTTAAATAATTCCTTTTTACCTCTGAATAAATTATAAAGGGTTGATATTATGAGTGATTTTCCGAATCTACGGGGACGGGAAAGAAAATAATACTTTCCTCCTGAGATAAGTTCATAAATTCTCTCTGTCTTATCAATATACAAATAACCTTCATTTATTATACTCTCAAAATCACTTATTCCTATCGGCAAATTCTTTGGCTTTTTATTCATAATAAAATAATAGCACAATATTTTTTATTTTTGAATAATCCCTTTTCTAAGAATACAATTTATTCTCCTTCTTTACCATTCCACAACATACTTATTTCAATAATTTCCCGGCTATTATTTATATGAGATCTAAAAATATTTCAACTTTTTTTAACCAGATTTTTATTTCTATAAACTTTGACCCAGTGGAAATAAAAAAACTTTATCTTTTAGTTTTAATACAGAAGCATCCATCCGATTTTAAGTGAAACAATAAGAAGGAGAAAGCCTAAAAGAAGCCTTAATTTTCTTTTATTCACTCTGTCTCTGTATCTATTACAAAAGAAACCTGCTATAAAAGCAGCGCCAATAGCTATCAATATTAATTTTAAATCATAACTTTTTACTATTTTTACTCTCGTTAAAAGCCCCATAGTTGATGACACAAAAACCAGAGGTGCTACAAGAGGAATAATCTTTTTAGGAGAAATTCCAAGCATAATAAAAATTGGTAAAAGCACACTTCCACCTCCGATACCAATCATCCCTGCCAAAAAACCTCCTCCTAATCCGAAAACAAAAAATAAAAAAGCTTTTAAATGCTCATGGTTCTCCATCTCATGAAATCCGCTCTTTTTTTCATCTTTTTCAAAAAACTTTTTAAATGATTTATAGGCACCGAATACTAAAATCGCGAAAAATATCCATAATATTGTATCTTTGCTAACAAGATGAGAGACATAAACTCCAAAAGGAGGAGAGATAAAAGCACCTCCAAGCAAAGGGAGTGTTTCATGCATCTTTATCTCTCTGTTTTTAACAACAGTAAAACTGATTATTGAAGAAACTATTATATTGACGGTAAGTCCGATTGCTATTGATTCCTGAAGGGGAAAACCTATGATGATTAATGAAGGAATAACAATTGTTGCAGAGCCTATGCCAGCCATCCCGAAAAGAAGGCTTGTAAAAAAAATAATTCCAAAGGCAATAAAATATAGCATTGCCTATTTTATTTGAGAAACCTGTTTTTGTAAACAAGGGAAAACTATCTCTTTTTTAAGCTGTTAACAAAGCCTATCAGAAGAAAAATAAGCAAAAACGGAGAAAATATTAATGTAAGAAGTAATGAGA
>JALVQI010000030.1 GCA_027031485.1 Candidatus Aminicenantota bacterium
TAGAGCTGCTGATTTTCAAGATAGTGGCCTCTAAGATCTAAAACTCCTACCTGAGGGATTCCGAATACAAGAGTCGGATCCTGTAATCTTTCCCACCAGACCGCTGTTCCTGTTCCGGGAACAGGCATTCCGACCAATTTACCTATCTTCAGTTCTTTATATGCAAATGGGAACATAAATGCATCGGAATAATTTGATTCATTCATTATTACAATGGATTTTTTTGTCCATCTTCCCATTGGTTCTATTCCTATTTTTCTCCCTCTCGGATAAAGAGTCAAATATTTTTTACCACTTAAAAAGTTTACAAGGTCATCATGGAGCCATCCGCCGCCATTAAATCTTGTGTCCAGAATTATTCCGTCTCTGTCATAGAATTTGCCCATAATCTTTGAATATATCTCTCTGAAACTTGAACTGTTCATCGCTCGTATGTGAACATATCCCAATTTCCCTTTTGATAATCTGTCAGTTTCCTGTTCTCTTGTTTTAACCCAGCGTTTGTATAAAAGTTGCTCTTGAGCTCTCCAGCTGATTGGTTTTATAACCTCTTCCCATCTCTTCTTTGTTTTAGGATTATAAAGAGATAATAGGGTTCTTTTACCTGCTTTATGATTTAAGAGAGGATAATAGTTCATTCCCTTTTTAATGAAAACTCCGTCAATCTTCTCTATTATATCTCCGGCTTTAATTCTACTTGTGGCTTTATCCATGGGTCCTTTTTCTATGATTTCCAGTATTTTTAATCCATTGTGTTTTATGTTCTGTTCGACAAAGGCTCCCAAGGCTGCCGTTGAGTCTCTGTGCTGATATCGTGGATAATACCTGCACCCGGTATGGGAAACATTGAGCTCTCCTAACATTTCACTTACCAGTTCCGAGTAATCCCAGTTATTGTTGATTGAGGTAAGAAATCTTTTGTAATTTTTCTTATAATAATACCAATCAACTCCCTGCATATTGGGATCATAGAGTTTTTCTTTTACCTGTCTCCAGATATGTTCAAAGATATACTCTTTTTCCTGCAAATATTTTAAATCAAGGTTTGCTCTGAAAGTTATAGGTTTTGTTTTTCCATTGGTAATGTTAACCTTCATTATTCTACCTGAAGCTAATATAAAAACATTTTTTCCGGATTTATCAAAAAGAATTTCACCTGCCGGATAACTTATTTTTGTTATTAATTTTATCTTTTTTTCTCTGATTTTGTTTGACCAGAGGGCATAACCTTTTTGATATGTGCTTATGTAAACGAGAGTTTCTCCGTCCGGAGAGAGGGCGGCATCAAATAGATTTGAAGATCTTAATGTTAATCTTACCACTCTGTCCTCTATGTTCTTTAAATCTATTTTCAGGCTTTTTGATTTGCTTTCCGATTTTTCCCCGGATTTTTCTTTTTTTGATTTTTTCTCTTTTTTCTTTTCTTTCTGCTTTTCCTTATAGAGGGCATAATCCGCCTTTGATAGTTTGAAAATATCGTAGGCTTCTGGATCAAAAAACATTGCATATATATCGTATTCAGAACCCCAGCTACCATGACTTCTGTATCCGTTTCTATCTGTAGACCAGATCATCATTTTACCATTCATCCCCCATTTAGGCATTGCATCTTGGTAACCTGAATTTGTAAGATTGATCACGGGTTTGCTACCACTTGCATCCACAAGTCCCACTTCACTTACCCATGTCCCTCTGTCAAGGAATTGAACAAGAAGCCATTTACTATCCGGTGACCAGGAGAACCACTGATCTCCGTCACTGTATGAATAATTTTTATTTCCGGGAAGTACTGTTATTATCTTCTTTGTTTTCAAATCCATAACCCTCAATGTCTCCCTGTTCTCTAAAAATGCAATCTTTTTCCCATCTGGGCTGTACTCTGGTTGAAATGTTTCATTTTTGGTCTGCAATATTGGTTTTATTTCAACTAAGGTTGATGCATAAAAGTAGGGCTCATCCTTTCTTACAATGCTTGCTTCATAGATATTCCAGCTGTTGTTTCTCTCTCCAGCAAAAATTAACTTTTTCCCATCGGGACTGAAAGATACGGATCTCTCCTGCTCCGGTGTGTTTGTTATTCTTTTAGTGTCAGAAAAATCAACTGAGCTTACGAATACATCTCCTCTGATAATGAATGCAACCTCTTTCCCGTTTGGAGACAAAGAAAATTCTGTGACTCCCGAGGACATTGTCATAGGTTTTTCATTATTTGCAGCATAGTCCACTCTAAGTTCAACGGGAACCTTCTGAACCTTTTTTGTATTATTTTTTAATACATAAATATCGCCATTAAATCCGAAACAGAGATCTCCTTTTTTTGATATTGATAAAAACCTTACCGGGTCTTTTTTAAAAAAGGTGATCTGTTTTGTTTCCGAAGGCTTTTTTAAGCTCTTTTTCCACACATTGAAACTGCCGCTTTTTTCAGATAAATAGTAAAAGTAATTTTCATCAGGTGTCCAGACAGGATCCCTGTCTTCACCTTTGAATTCGGTTAATTTTTTAAATTTCCCTGTTCTGGATGAGTAAAGCCAGATATCTCTTGTTACAGAGGATGTATGATGTTTTCTCCATTTGTCTTCAAAACCCTTTTTATCATAATATAATATCGAATCCCCCTTTTTATTGAATTTGGCTTCAATTGCAGCTGTTGTAAGATACATCTCAGGGATTCCACCATTTATTGATACTTCATATACTTCCGGAAAAACCCTTACGGGAAAGATGGAACTTTTAACCGATTTCATCCTTCTTGAATAAAAAATAATTTTTTTTCCGTCAGGGGTAAAGTCCGTGGGAATGTCGGAGGCACTGTGAAAAGTTAATCTTTTGGGTTTTCCTCCCTCTGCGGGGATAAGGAATATATCAAAATTTCCGTATCGATCAGATGCAAAAGCTATATATTTACCATCGGGAGACCAGATCGGGTGAAAATCGTATGCTTTATGTCTTGTTAGTTGAACGGCTTTTCCGCCTGTAGTAAGGACAACAAATAAGTCTCCCTGATAACTGAAGACTATTTTTGAGCCATCCGGTGAAATTGCCGGATATCTCTTCCATGCGTTTTCAGTGTTTTTTGAAAAACCGGAACTTATGATAAGAACAATTACAAGGAAAAATAAAAAAAATGTTTTTTTAAGATTCATGTCTCCTCCAAAAATTTATTTATAAGAATATTACGATAAAATCTAAATATTGTTCTTATTAAATAGCTTTTTTTGTTTTTTCTGTGGTCTGAAGTACATATAGATATAATTGCTTTTTTCAGGTTCATATATTATTATTCTCTCCTCTTCCTTTCTTTTTCCTTTGAATAATCTTGCTCCTACCAATTTTTTTATGGAGCAATCATATATCTCGATTGTAAGGTATATGATTTTTTTGTTTGTAATTTTGTCAAAACTTAGTTTTAACTTTTCTTCATTGGATTCAATATGAGGTGGTGATTGGAACTCATAGTGTTCACTATAAATTAAATACTTTCTATCTATTTGGAAATTTATTTTCACTCTTTTCTCCAGATTTATCTCAAATTTTCTACCTTCATTCATAATAAGAGGGAAAAAATTTATGGTAAATGGTTTTTTCGTGTTATTCTTAAATTCTATATTTATTGTATTGAGGTTTCTTTTAAATGTAAAATCAAATAGATGCGCTCCCACCCTTATATTCTTAAAACTAATATATTTAATAAAAAGGGGTATGAGAGGAGCAAAAACAATATGTTTTTCCGTATTTATCGGATTTAAAATTTTAAAGTACAATGTTTCAGGATTCTGTAACTCATTGTTCCAGAATTCCATTCCTTTAAAATTTAATTCTTTTAAAGATGAAAATCTTTTTTTCAGGAATGAATTAATATAAGCATTGTCATAGATTTCTTCTTTGATTGCTTTTAAGTTAAGAGATACCCTATTCAGTCTGGAAACCTCTTTTTCCCGATAATCAAAAACAATTTCTCCGGATGGATAAATTATGAATGGTATTCTCTTATAATCATATAGGTCTTTTATGATTTCCTCCACTCTATTCTCATAACCTAAGATTACAA
This sequence comes from Candidatus Aminicenantota bacterium, assembly GCA_027031485.1. Classification (GTDB taxonomy): domain Bacteria; phylum Acidobacteriota; class Aminicenantia; order JAMOAD01; family JAMOAD01; genus JALXDT01. Next base: position 4,052 of record JALVQI010000030.1, read on the forward strand.
GGTTTGTAAGAGCTTCCAAGAACTCTTTTTTCTCTATTTTTTTATCAACATTAAAAAAAACAGTTTTTCCTTCTGAATTCACGAAAATATTGTTTGTCAAATCCCTTGCCATCTTTTCCAGATTTATTCTTTTTTCACCTTTTGATTGGATTACTCTCAGGGATTTTAGCTCTTTTTTTATAATGGATTCCTCAAAATATTTTTTTTTGAAAGCTCCTAAAAGGCTGGAAATTTCAGCTTTTTTTATCATCTTTTCCTTGTAAATGGAAGAAAATTGCATAAGCAAAAATTCACCTCTGTTGAGAATGAAACTGAGATGGATCTTCAATGCCGGGGTAATTGAGTCTTCCTTTTCAATAGTAATACTCTCAGGTTCTTTACTATATCTGTTTAAGAATATGGCTTTCATATCGGAGGTATGGGCAATAAATAGTGTACCGGAAGGTTTAAAATAGTTGATTTTCGAAAAAAGGAACTCAGGATAGGGTGATTTCGGCTTAAAGTGTAGCTTATAAGATAATGAAAATTCCTTTTTCGATTGCGGTGATAAAAAAAGGAAAATTGATGGATCTTTTGATGCAGGGAAGAACAAACCTTCAAAATTATTATTTTGGGTTGAAATTTTTATTACATGGGAAAAATTTGTGTATTTGATATTTGGGTCATTATCCAGAATTAAGTTGGTAATTATTTCAAGAGGGGGGGCTATTATTTTTCCCTTATTATATTCTATTTTCATTAGAATTTTTTCATTTTTACATACTCCTTTTTCTGTTTTTGTAATTTTCTTTAAATTTAAAGCCTTTTTTGTAGTTAAAGGCTTTTTTTCAGGTAAAATGAAGGGCAGATTATCGAATTTAGAAAGATGATACTTCCAGAATTTTGGATTCGTTTTGTTTTTTTTTAAAAAAAAATCATTCAAATTGCTTAAAAAAAGATTGCAATATGCTTTCCATAAATTGTTTTCCCCATTACTATTACAAAAGGGAAAACCTATGGCTAAAATATTGGTATTCTTTATTTTTTTTAAAATAATTGAAGGAAAGCTTCCTTTATTTCCTTTTGATGTTGCGATCAGCTGGAATTTTGTATAATCATTTTCTTTCAAAGTAAAAATTTCGGTATGGTTTTTCCCTTCTTCCAGATAGAGGGGATACACATTTTGATTATTAAAAAGTTCTGCTTTTAAGGATAGAGGAACTATAATCCCATCTTCTATACTTACTTTATCGATTTGGCTATTTTCAAACTCTTCTAAGTATTTAAGATTTTTTATTCCTTCGTACCAGAGAACTATGGTTGCTTCTCTCTTTTTTGAGTTATCCACTAAATTGAGAAAATATTCTTTTGATAGAAGTTCTTTAAGATGGGAAAGCCTCGTTTCTTTTTTATCTTTTTGAAGATGGAATTTAATATTTGCCACTTTTTAATATATGTTCACTTTAAAAATAATATGATACTTTTTTTTCTCCTTTTTAAACAACCAATCAATTGTTTTTTCGAAAGAAACTTCTATTTCCACATATTTGTTCTCTTTTATATCGTATGCCACCTGAAAATTATCTTTGTCTTTGAACCTTTTTTTTGCTAACCATTCATTGGTAAATTGTTCCATCCTTCCGTCCCAGTCTTTTATCGGAGATAATAATAAGATTCTCTCTTTATAAAATTTCTTGGTCTCTTTTAAAAGAATGGAATTTGAAATATATTGATATCCTACATAACCTGCATAGGCAACTATGATAAAGATTATTAACAATTTTATCCCGCTGTGGGCTCCTTTTCTTTTCATTTAAACCTCCTTATTTATATTTTTTCCAATAAAATTTTTAGCTTTGCCTTTATATCCGGATCCTTTTCTGAGTTAACAAGAAATTTCAGATGTTTTCTATCCTCTTCATCGATAACACTTTCCAAAGATTTCAAGATATCACCCCTTATTTTTTTTGATTCTGATTTCAGGCATTCCAATGATCTGTTTTTTGCTTCTTTTATCCTGTGTTTATTTAAAATTGCGAGAATTTTGTAAATTTTTTCACATGGAAGATCCAATAACTCTGTAACTTTTTTTACTCCCAGCTCTCTTAAATTTCTATCTTTAAAGGATAATAGAGCTTCCGCTACAATTTCTTTGTAAAAAGGATCTTTTAAATAGGTCACAAGTAAGTCAAACGATTCTTTTGATTCAATAGTGGAAAGGCTTAATAGCAAAGCTTCTTTGAGAGGGCCTGATGAATTTATCAGTTTTTCTCTTATTAAAGGGAGATGTTTGTTTGTGGTAGAATTTTTCAATTTATTTTTCAGACTCAGCTTTTCCGTTAATGAAGAATTGGATTCAAACTTTTTTAATATATCAAAGAAATTATTTTCATTTCCCGACTCTTTCGATGTCGCAATATCTTCATTTATCCTGACTGTGCTTTTGCTTTCATCCTCCGTATCTTTTAGATATTCAAGAATTTTGTCTTTTAAAAGCTTAATTGAGGGGTATCTTTTCATCCTGTCAAGATTTAATGCTTTCATGATAGCATTGCTTAAACTTTCCGAGATTTCAGGGTTTACAGTGTGAGGAGGAGGGAAGTTTCCTGAGGGTAACATTCCTGTTGTTAATTCATAAAGAATTACTCCCATGGAGTATATGTCAGATCTATGGTCCACTCTTTTGGAATCCTGGCTTTGTTCGGGTGACATATATGCAATTGTCCCGATAGCTGTGTTTGTTGTTGTAATTCGAGTTTTCCCTGTCCACAGAAATGTTGCTATTCCAAAATCTGTGAGCTTTGCAGTTAAATCTTTATCTAAAAGTATATTGGAAGGTTTTAAGTCTCTATGGACAATTCCTTTTGAGTGAATAAATTCAAGTGCTGAAAAAATAGGAATTAGGAGTTTTAAAACCTTTTTGAGATTTGGTTTTGCTCTTTTGATGAAATTGTCAAGGCTCCCATTTTCCATATATTCAAGTACCATATAATATCTTCCTTCAAAAACTCCGTCTTCGTATATCTGGACAATATCAGGATGTTTTAATTTAGCAACAAGCTCCGCTTCCCTTTTGAATCTTTTAATCATTTCAACATCTTCCGATAGTTCTTTGTGTATGATTTTTATTGCGACTTTTCTGGACAAAGAATCCTGAATTGCCAATAGGACATCTGCCATCCCACCTGTTGCAATTTTATTGAGAACTCTATAATTTTTAATATACATTCTCGTCTTCTTTGCTGATCACAATATTTTTTCCTGCTTCCTTAGCTTTATAAAGTCTTTCATCCGCTTTTTTTATAAGCGATTTCCAATCGTCTGCATCTTCCGGGAAAGTTGCAACCCCTATTGAGACAGTTACTTTTATTTGATTTGATTCAAGGTCTAAGACTTCGCTGGCAATGGCTTTTCTTATTCTTTTAGCCACCAAAAATGCATTATGGGAATCTGTTTCAGGTAATATTATTGAAAATTCCTCTCCTCCGTAGCGAGCAGCTATATCATTTTCCCTTATAGAACTCATTATCTTAAAAGCCACAAATTTAAGCGCCTCATCTCCTATTTGATGGCCATATGTATCATTTACTTTTTTAAAATCATCAATATCTATCATTAATAGAGAAAAAGTTTTTCCATATCTTTTTGCATAGGAAATTTGCTTTTTCAACTGGCTAATAAAATAGTACTTATTAAATAAATTGGTCATTCTATCTGATGTTGCCGCATTATAAAGATATTTGTGAAAAAGAGATTCGATCTCTGTCCTAATCTCAAACTTAAAAACGGTTCTTCCTGCTATTATTATATCTCCGCTTTTAAGAGCTCTCTTCCCGTCTATTATTTGTTGATTAACAAATGTACCATTCAAAGAACCCAGATCTTCTATGAAAATATTTTCATCTTCCGGAGTAAGTTTAAAATGTCTCCTGGACATTAGAGGATCGGAAGTTGTTAAATCAGTGTTAAGAGATCTTCCCACGGTTATTTCTTCTTTTATTTCAATCTCTTTACCTAAATCCTCTTCTTTCCCGAAAATTATGATAATATAATTTCCCTTTTTTTTAATTCCGCCTTCGGTGGATTCATCATCAAAATACAGGGATCTTACTGTTTCTTTAATATCTTTCATTTTTACACACCGTAATTAATAATCTCAATTTTATCATCTTCTTTATTTCTTACAATAATTATTGTTTCTTTTAAGATTTTACTATTTTTTTCTAAAATTGAGAAGTAAATATCACCGGTCTTGAAATTAATCTTTATGTTTGATGCATGGGAAACCGGAAAATTTGAAAATAGACCTAATAGTTCAAGTTCTTTAGGTCTTTTCTTGGTGTGACTTATAATTTTTTTCCATATTTTTAATTGCTCTTCTTTTGAATAGTGAAAAAAATTTCTTCTTCTTTTAATTCTTAATTTTAAGATTAACTTATTTCCCTGAAAAACCGTTAAGTTTCTGTTAATTAGTTTTAGATTGTGTATTAGAATTGTGGCTCTTCTCCAGACCTTTATGCTTCTGATTTCAATTTTGTTACATAAGTCTTTAAGTTTATCAATTTTTTGCTGGAAAACCTTTGTGATAATATTAAGATTTCTAATTTCGTTTACTCTGTTATTTAAGCAAAGAGTTTGTTCACTTTTTACTCTTATATTTTTCGGAGACAAACTCTCCTCTTTAACTACTACTTTTATCTCCTCTTTACTTTCATCATTAATTTTTAATTTGAAATCAGAAAAGTTTAACTCTGATGCACCAACTGCCTCTATGGCAAAAGGATATGTGTCGGATTTTACTTTTAAAACTGTTGATAGGGTGTGATTACCTGTTGTTAAATTCAAATCCGCCTCTTTTACTTTGATGAAACCAAAAAGCTTTTTAAGTTTTTCTATTAATCCTTCTTTTCCCATACCAGATTCAATGCTTTTTCAACTCTTTCAAGGGGTTCTACAATATCCATTTTGGGAGAAATTTCTTCAATTATAAGTAAAACCTTTTCCTGAAGTTCAGGATCAGCCACTCCAAAAACAATTCTAATCGGAGTTACATCCTGATAGGGTTGAAAAATGATTTCTTTATCCTTTACCCGCTGGGTTTCTCCGGGTGAACTTAGTTGAGGTAATGATGTTTTCTGAATGGCAACTGCGGGAAACTTTCCGATTTTATCCTTTTCCATTATTTCCGAAGGATCATCAACTATGATTATTGAAGGAATTGTTCTTATCTCTTTTAAAAGACTTTTAATGATAACATCTTCTTTTATATACTTTTTTAAAGCTTTTCCGTAAATAACTTCCTGAATTTTGGAAGGTACCACTGGCTCCGTATATTTGAATTCCAAAGGGATTCCACTATCATCTGTGATCATGAAACCTCCCAAAAAACCATTGTTCTTTCCCACTATTTTTAAATAACCTAAATTGTTTACTCCCATATCCTTTCCTCCTTAATTTTATTTAATAAGAAATTTGAAAATCTTTAAAATTCCGGAGAGATTTCTCTTCTTTTACTAACTCTGTAACACGGGCGAGTACAGGTCCCTTTTTTAGAATTAACTCAAATTCCTTCAATTTCTCTTCCTTCCCTTCGGCCCACACTTCAACATCTCCGTTCGGGAGATTTTTCACATAACCGCAGACACATAGGGAAATAGCTTTTTTATAGACAAAATATCTAAATCCCACCCCTTGAACTCTGCCTTTTACTGTATATAAAAATGCTTTCCTCATTTTCAAATTTCGGGGCGAGAGGATTTGAACCTCCGACTCCCTACTCCCGAAGCAGGTGCGCTACCAGGCTGCGCTACGCCCCGTTTTTCTTTATAAATAAAAAAAGAGGGAGAATATATTCTCCCTCTTTTTAAGCTTTTTAAATACTATTTTTGTTTTTCAAGCTCTTTTGCAAGTTTCTGTCTTTCCTGCAATCTCTTATAAAGCTCCTGGAATTTATTACGATATTCATCAGCTTTTGCAAGATATTCTTTTTTCTTTGCAGGATTGACTTTTATCTTTTCTCTGTATAATAGGTTGACATAAGCATAAGGTTCCGGGTATTTCGGATCCAACTCTATGGCTTTCATCAATGCCTCCATTCCCTTATTAACCACTTTTGCTCTTTCGTCAGGAGGCATGTATTTTTTCTTAAAACTTTTTGCCCATGAATAGAATCCAAGCCAATAATATGCTACTGCTTTTTTATGATTATCCACATTCGGATCTTTTTCAATAAGGTTGATCATTTGTTCAACGGCTTTTATTGCTTCATCATACTTACCCATGCTTTCCGAATAGAATTTTGCAAGATAAAGATAGCCATCCGGATCATTCGGATTCAGTTTTATTGCTTTATTTAAATACTCTATTGCCTTATCATTCTTTCCGTACTTTGCGTAAAAGTCAGAGATAACATAGTATGCTTTGTTTGTTTTGTATGCTTTGAGTATTTCAAGATAATATTTCTCCGCCTTATCAAAGATTCCTAATTTATCGTACAGATCCGCAAGAGCAAGCGTTGAATCGAGCGTAGCTGTATCATAGTGCTTTATCAGGATTGTATTGGCCAGAGCTTTTACCGCTCTTAATGTATTTTTAACCATCAGTTTTCTTTGTTGAGGATTGAGCTGTTGAGGTTTTTGCTCTTCTTTCTTTTCAGGTTTTTGCGTTGGTTGTTCTGTCACCACGAGAGATTTTTTTGCTCTCTTTTTGGCTTCTTCTTCCGCTTTTTTCTTTGCTTCTTCAGCCTTTTTTTCCTCTTCCCACTTCTTGATTATAGCTTCGACCTTTTCATCCGTTGAATTTTCTGCTTTTTCTTCCTCTGCGGAACCCTCTTTCTCCTTTGATTCTTCTTTATTAATTTTCTTTGTTTCTTCTCCTGTTTTCCCCTCTATTTTTTTACCTTCGACTTTTTCCTCTGTAACTTCTTTTCCCTCTTCTGAATTAACTTCCTTTTTTTCTTCTATTTTTTCTTCTTCAGGAACTTTAAGATTTTCCGCAAATTTTTTTAATTCTTCGTAATCATTTATTGTGTCTATTTTTTTAACAGTTTCTTTGAGAAGGTTAAGATCTTTAATCTTATCCAGAGCATTTCCGATTTTTAATACCAGATCTTTATCAAAGGGCAAACCCGGCTTGAATATCTGCTGATAACATGAACCAAGATAGAAGTAGGCTGCTATAAAATCTGGATCTGCTTTAATTACTTCAATGTAATACTTGGCTGCTGTCGAATAATCCTCTTCTTCGTATTTTGCATTGGCTTTTTTAAAGTAAAAATTTGCTTTTAAATTTGAGTATTTAAGGCTTTTACATGAAATATTAAGTAAAAATACCAAAGCTACGATTATTGCTACAAGAAATAGAGATCTACCTTTTTTCATTCTTACCTCCTAAATTTATCCAATAGTTTAAAAGAAAAAAGCATAAAAATCAAGCCTCAATAATTTATTTAAGAAGGGATTATTATACTACAAAATTAATGATTTAAAAAAGAGTTAGCTTTTGAGAGTAAAGGTTTCTCCAATTTATAATAAAGGTCTGTTCACATATAACCTTTTCGGTGTGATTATTTTTGGGGGAAGAGGGATTGTTTGACACGAATTCTTTTTCATTTTATTATTTAATACGGCTAAAAAAGACCTGTGTTAAAAGTTTAAAGAGTAGTTATGGGAAAGGATGATGATTAAGAAAAAACGATTGTCTATGATTTTAGCTCAAAGGATGGTGGCATGATTGAAGAAAAAATTTTTTAAAAAAGGTGTTATTTCAGGGAAAGGTGTTTGTTATGCTCTGGTTTAGGGAAAATAATGAAATTAGCTAAAAGAAGAATTTAAGATTAAGAGGTCATGGGAAGCAACCGTTAGCTTTTTTTATCAGGATTTATAATTTTCTTCTTTTGTCAGATAAAGAGTTAAAAGGAGGGAAAACGATATGAACAGGAAAAGTGAAAAAAAGTCCGAAGAAAAGACATCCGAAAAAATTAGTGCATGGGCAAAATTAATTGATTCAATTAGTAAAGTTATATGGGCTATTGTTATTTTAATAATTCTGGCAGCCGCAGGAAAGTATCTTATATTTAAGAGTTCTAAAATCGAGAAAAGAAAAAGAGTGAAACCCATTACACAAAAATCAGAAGAAATTTGGGATAAAATTGATGATGAAATTGTAAAATCTTTGAAAAAAGCCAGATCTGAGGCTGATAGATTAGCTAATGCAGAAGTGGATAAATGGATAGAGGGAATGGTGGAAAGGATAGATAATGATTTTTTAGATTGGTATTTCGGATATTGGAATCAACAAAAATTAGGATTAAAGGGACTTTGGTACGGAGCAAGACATATGCTTTTTAAAAAATATCCATCTGCCGCCGAAAAAATAACAGAAGATATTCAGGAGGAGTTTGCCAAAAGAGTTTTAAGGCCTCAAATTGCCCAAAGAGAAATGGAAAATATTTCCCGGGATGTTGTGAATAAATATATTGCTGTTTTAAGTGAAAATTTGAGTGGTATTCCCCAAAAATACAGTGTTCCTGACTCTGAATGGGATAAATATCTATCTGAAATTGCTTTGACAGTTACCCTTTCAGAGGGAAATAGGGAAGTGCCGATAACACTTAAAACCTTAGCGATTACTTCCGTGGGGGGCACTGTTGTTGTTGGAAAAGCTCTGTTTAAAGTTATAAAACCAATGATTATAAAAATAGGTTCAAAAGTATCTGCTAAATTTGCTGCAAAAGCCACTGCAAAAATGGCTACGAAAACAGGAGCTAAAATATCTGCCAAAATCGGAGGAAAATTTTTAGGGCCTATCATAGGAGTTGGAATCATTATCTGGGATATTTGGGACCATAATTCTACGATAAAAAGGGAACGACCGATTTTACGAAAAAATTTAATAGATTATTTTTCTGCATTAAAGGAAAGTTTATTATATGATCCTGAATCCGGAATTATGTCTGTTGTGGATAATATGGAAAATGACATATTAAAATCATTGAGGAAAAGGAAATAATTCAGAGCCACCGGAAAAAGGACATTTTACAAATTTTATTGAATAATTTAATCCTTAGCAATAAAAGTAAGAGACAATAAGGCAAAAAATTTCGCATATGTAAATACGAATGGTTTATTATATTATCGGATATTCATATGAAGGAGTAAAAATTATATAAAAGTTAAATATTAAAAAGTACGGGAAAAGATATTTAAAAAAAGAAAGAAAAAAATAGAATGATGAGAAAATTGAACCGTTAATGTTGTCTTTCGATTAAACCGTTAAACAAAATCATTGAAAACAGAGCAATGGTTAATAATTTCAGATAATTGATTAAAAGAAGACAATCCCGGAATATTTAATCCTGACTTTTCGCACTTAAATAAAAAAACAGATAAAAAATCATTTTTACGAATACAAAATTTGTGATTAAGAAAAGGTTTAGCTTTTGACAGTGAAGGTTACCCCAATTTATAATAAATATCTTTTCACATCTCGGTTTATTGACAATAAATCATCTTTTATTTATGATAAAAAACAATTTAGTAAGATTATTATTGGGAGGAGGCTAAATTTTATGTTAATTGTAAAGGATATTAAAAAGAGTTATGGCGAGGTTAAGGCTCTGAAAGGTATAAGTTTTAATGTAAAAAAGGGGGAGATATTCGGACTTTTGGGGCCTAACGGTGCCGGTAAAACAACAGCTATCTCCATATTGACAACTCTTATAGAGCCTGATTCTGGTTCCGCTTTTTATGAAGAAAAAAATATCTTTTCAAATACAAAGTGGTGGAGGAAAAAGATAGGTGTTGTTCCTCAGGAGATTGCATTTTACGAGGAGTTAACAGCAAAGGATAATCTTATGCTGTGGGCGGCTCTCTATGGTATGGGGGAGACCGAGGCAAAGGAGAGAGCTGATTATCTTTTAAATCTTATGGAATTGGGTTCGAAGGAAAAGGCGAAGGTTTCCGAATTTTCAGGGGGTATGAAGAGAAGACTTAATATCGCACTCGGTATAATACATGAACCTGAGGTTCTGTTTTTGGATGAACCCACTGTTGGGATTGATGTTCAGGCGAGGGTTAATATAAGAGAGCTTTTGAAAAAATTCGTTAATGAAAATATGGCTATTATTTACACAACCCATCAGCTTGATGAGGCCGAAGAATTATGCGATAGGATTGCAATAATGGATGAAGGTGAAATTAAGGCTCAGGGAACTTTGAAGGAGCTAATTTCAAATTTGGGGGAAAAGCTTGAAGTGGAGTTTTCGGGTGTTTTTGATTCGGATAAGATTGAAAAGATTATCGGAGAAAAACCTGAATTAAAACTTCTAAATCTTTCGGAAGAAAAAATAGTTGTTGAAGTTGACGCTGAGGAGATTATCCCGGGTACTGTTGAGCTTTTTATGAAAAATGAAATTATAATCAATACCATGGATATAAAAAGACCCAACCTTGAAACTCTGTTTTTAAAATTAACGGGGAAGGAGCTCAGGGAGCAATGAAAAAAGTTTTAAAGCTTTCCGCTATTGATTATAAGAGAAGGTGGAATAAGCCCACTTTAGTGCTTATTCATATATTATCTCCTGTTTTGTTGACTTTGATAATGTGGTTCGCTTTGGGAGGTGGCGGATCCGGTTCAGGATTTTCTCCCGTAAAATTGGCTATTGTAAACAGAGATAAGGGCAAACTTATTTCTGATTTTTTGGAGGGGGCTTTTTCAAACGATAATGCGAAAAAATACATGGATGCTTCAAGTGTATCATATGATGAAGCAATTAAGCTCATTAACACCAGAAAGGTGTCGGCTGTCATTATTATTCCTGAAAAATTTACGGAAAAGCTGATAAAAAGAGAGAAAACAGATATAAGACTTATAAAAAATCCGACCGAGGTTATCTATCCTATGATAGCTGAAACCGGGCTGAATATCTTAAAGGATGGGACAAATTATATTTTGACAATTTTTGGGGATGAGATTGAAACCATAAGAAAGGCTGTTGTTAATAAGAAAAAAATTGATAGTGATATGTTAAAAAATCTCTATGATAGTATTGAACCTAAAATAAAAAAGATAATTCCCCTTTTTAAGGATAAAAAGATTGAGATTAAGGAATTAACTGAAAAGAAGAAAAAAGCCTCTTTTGTAATATATATTTTTGCAGGTATGTCATTTTTCTTTCTCTTTTTCATATCCAATGCGATTTTAAGCGATATGGTAAAAGAGAGAAATAAATTTATTATTAAAAGACTTTTTTTATCAGAACTTAAAAAATCGGAATACTTTTTTTCAAGGATTTTAAGTTCAATTGTTTTTGTCTTTACAATAGAGATAATTCTTGCCGTAACAGGAAGACTGTTGTTTAATTTAAAGACAGATAGTATTTTTTGGCTCTTGATTACGCTTATTGTATCTTCCTTAACCCTCACCATGCTATCAGCTACTATTATGGGACTTTCCAACAATGAAAGACAGGTTAATACATTGGGCATGATTTTTGTATTTGTATTTGCAATCTTAGGGGGGTCTTTGATTCCTGTTAGTGTTTTACCTCCGGCACTTTCAAAGTTTTCTGTTATATCACCATTGTTTTATATAACAGAGACTGTAATCTCTCTTGTTGTCGGAAATATGGAAAGATTTTACAGAATGATTTCAATTGCTTTTGGAATTTCCCTTTTTCTTCTTTTTCTCTCATATCTTCTGAACATAAGAGCCCTTAAAAAGGTGGTAAAATGAAGGGAATAATTAAAATCGCATTAACTGAGTTTAAGCTTATTCTAAAGGATAAATCCTTTTACTTCTGGGCGATGGTTTTGCCAATGTTTTTTATTTTCGTTTTTTCGGGAGTGGGTGATAGTAATGTTAAAAAATCGGTTAAAATAAAACTTTCGGTTAAAAACCTTGATAAAGGAGTTTATTCATTTGAGCTTATTGATTATTTGAGAAATGAAAATATTTTAATAGAGAAGAATTTAAAGAGAAAAAACCCGGAAAGGGAGCTGATAATTCCGGAGGGATTTTCAAAGAGAGTGGGGGACGGAAAAACCGCTTTTCTCAAATTTAAAATAAAAGGCAGGAGTCTGGATAGCAAAGCTGTTCAAGTAAAGATCTCTCTTTACAGGGCTATTTATAAATTTCTGGTGAAAAAGTATCTCGGAATTACCAAACCTGAAAAGATTCTTGAGATAAAATCCGAATGGGCGGGAAAAGCAAGCTATATTCCCTCAGGGGTTGTACACCAGCTTCCTGCGACAATACTGATGTTTATACTTTTTAATCTTCTGATATACGGAGGAACCAATCTCAGTATATTAAGAGAGAGAGGAATGTTGAAAAGATTTGTCATAACTCCTCAGGGGAAGACCGGAATATGGATAGGTCTGTTTTTAACAAACATAATACTTGCCTTCATTGTTTCAATCATACTTGTTTTTGCAACGATTTTATTATTTTCAGTGACTTTTGGTACTGTTCCTCTTTTAAATATGTTTTTAATTTTAATTGTTTTTTCTTTTTTCACATCATCTTTGAGCATCTATTTAGGCTCTGTTTTAAAAAGACAGGAGGCGGTTGTCGGAGTTGCAGTGCTTGTTGCAAATCTTTTGGCTGCTCTGGGAGGGTGCTGGTGGCCTATTGAGATCGTACCGGATTTTATGAAAACTATTGCAATGCTTCTTCCCACGGGGTGGGCTATGTCTGCCATTGACAAAATCCTCTTTTACCAGTATCCCTTTTCCACTGTATTGCTTCATCTGTCAGTCCTTTTGGGTTTTACACTCATTTTTGCATACCTTTCAATTAGGTATTTTAAAGTTGAGAAAGTTTAAAAAGATTAAAGTTAAAACATATTCGGGGTATAAGTATGATGAAAAGCCCGAAAGCTTTCTGTATGAAAACAGAAATTTTAAAGTAAAGAGGATAATTGAAAATCATTATGAAGAGGACAAACAGGAAAAACTGTTTTTTAATGTTTTCACGGTGGAGACAGATGGTATGGAGGAATTTAAACTATATTATGATAGAGAATCGGAGGAATGGTTTTTAAAAATGAAAAATAAACTTTGAAAAATCTCCCCCTTTTTTATATAATAAAAAATCGTAAGTTTATTAATTTATGGCAAAAGGAGGAGGCAATGAGAAGAAAAGTAGTGCTTATCTTAATGTTTTCTTTTATCTGTTTTATTAGTCTGGGAGCTTTCGGAGATATTAAAGCTGATTTTGAAAGTGGTAATTATGAAAAAATAATCAATGATTATGAAAAGCAGGTTAGTATCAATGAGCTGAAAAAAGAGGAGCTGATTAAGGCATATCTATATCTGGGAGCATCTTTTGAAAAAAAGGGGGATAATACAAAGGCTCTCCTTTATTATAAAAAGGCAAAGGAGCTTGGAATAAAATTTAATAATCAGGCTCCCGGAAAGTTAAGCTCCCTTTCCCTTTTCAGAAAAGTTTTTGGTTTTGAGGGAGTTGAATATAAGGAAGCCAAAGAGGGAAAAAGTTTCTTTAAATCCCCTTTGTTTTACATAGGAGCTGCTATTATTACCGGGGTTGCCATTTATTTTATAGTGAAGAGTTTGAAAAAAGAAAATTCCGAGGAATCAAATCCTGACAATAATAAAACTCGCAATGAAGCAATAATTATTGATCATAGAAGTTTAAATGTCGGAAGTATTCCTGATAGCTGGATTGATAAAGTAAAATCGGATATAAAGCTTCACTATGCTCATACATCTCATGGAAGTCAGCTGACAAAGGGGATGGAAATTTTGATGAATAAATATTCCCGCTTAAAATATACTCTTGAATACTATGAACTTCCCGACTCTAATAATCTGTGTATTCTTGACGGACAGAGCAGCGGGGATGATTATATTACACCCGAGCTCTACTGGAAGGATGGAGGTGATAGCTATACGAGAAATACTTTGAATAAGTACAAAAAGATTAATGTTTCAATGTGGGCATGGTGCACTCAGTTAGAGTATTATTCTGAGTCAGAAGTTGATGAGTATTTGAGAAAAATGGAAGAACTTGAAAAAGCATTTCCTTCGGTAACCTTTGTATATATGACAGGCAATGCTCAGGCAAGGGGAGAGGAAGGTTATAGAAGATATCAAAACAATGAAAAGATAAGAAAATATTGTAAAGAGCATAAAAAAGTTTTATATGATTTTGCGGATATAGACAGCTGGTACAATGGTGAACAGGCTACATACACCTACAACGGAAAAACTGTTCCTGTTGAACATCCCCATTATAGCGGTGATCAATGGGGGCATACATCCCTTTCAAATTGTGAAAATAAGGGAAAAGCGCTCTGGTATTTGCTTGCAAGCATCAAAGGATGGGGCGGTAATTAATCGGGGAGAATACAAATAAGAGTTCTGATTTATTTTCTTTCTTGAATACAATCAATCTTTATGATAAATTCTTAAATGATTGATTATTCAGGCAAAAAAGTCCTTGTAACGGGAAGTTCTGGCTTCATAGGAAGTCATCTGACAGAGGAGCTTTTAAAAGCCGGCGCAAAGGTCAGAGCTTTTGTTAGATATACATCATCAAAGGATATCGGACTTTTAAAAAAAATTGACAAAAATCTTCTGACAAAACTTGATATTTATTTTGGTGATTTAAGGGATATTCAATCCGTTAAAGATGCTATAAAAGATTTTGATATGGTTTTTCATTTAGGAGCTTTGATCGGTGTTCCTTACTCCTTTTATCATCCCCATGAAGTTGTTATAAATAATATTAAATCAACACTAAATATACTTGAATCTGCCAAGGAAATTTCTGTTAATAAGATAGTAATAACATCTACCAGTGAGGTATACGGGACAGCTGAATTTTCTCCCATAACAGAAAAACATCCTCTTAAACCCCAATCCCCTTATTCGGCATCAAAAATTGCCTCTGACTCTATTGCAATGAGCTATTATTATGCCTTTGAAATGCCGATTACAATATTAAGACCATTTAACACCTTTGGTCCGAGGCAGTCCTTGAGAGCTGTTATACCAACAATTATTTCTCAGGCTCTCTTAAAAAATGAGATTGAGTTGGGGAGGATTGACACAAAAAGAGATTTTACCTATGTAAAGGATACCGTAAAAGGTTTTATGCTTTCCGGGTTATCTCAGGATAG
>JALVQI010000031.1 GCA_027031485.1 Candidatus Aminicenantota bacterium
AGAGTACCTATGGAAACAGACTCCATGATGATCTTTCAACTGTGAAGGAGGAGCTTGCAGAGGTAATAAACTCAACTTATCAAAAAAAAGGAAAAATAATTATACCGGCCTTTGCCATAGAGAGAACCCAGGAGGTCATCTATCATGTTCATGAACTTTTAAATGAGGGAAAAATTCCAAAACTTCCTGTTTTTATTGATAGCCCCATGGCTGTTCATGCAACTTCTATTTTTAAGAGTCATCCGGAATGTTTTGACAGGGAAACTTTTAAAACCTTTTATGATAAACAGGAAAGCCCTTTTGATTTTGAAGGAGTTAAATATATTGTTAATGTTGAGGATAGTAAAAAACTCAATTATCTGAATCAGCCTGCAATTATTATTTCAGCAAGCGGGATGTGCGAACATGGTAGAATAGTTCATCATCTCAGGAATAATATTGAAAATCCTAATAATACGGTTTTGATTATTGGCTTTATGGCAGAGCATACGCTGGGAAGAAAATTAGCAGACAGAGAGCCTGAGGTTAAGATTTTCGGAGAAAAACTTAAAGTTAATGCGAGAATCAAAATCATCAATGCTTTCAGTGCCCATGCTGACTACAATGAGATGAAAGAGTATGTGGGAAATTATGACCTTGAAAAACTGAAAAAGATTTTTCTTGTCCACGGTGAGCCAGATGCGCAGAAGCATCTTGAGAAAGTATTGGAAGAGATGGGAGTTAAAGAGGTAAAAAGAGTTTTTTATAATGAAAAATATAAATTAGCCTGAGGAGCATAAAATGGCGATTTCTTACAAAGATTCCGGAGTAAATATTGACGAAGGAAACAGAGCTGTTGAGTTAATAAAAAGAGTTCTTTCTAAATATAAAAGTAGTGAGCAGATCGGAAAATTCGGGGGAATGTATAAAATTCCTTCAGGCTATAAAAACCCGTATCTGATTTCCAGTTCTGATGGAGTTGGAACAAAATTGAAAATAGCGATAATGGCAGGGATTTATAATACTGTTGGGCAGGACCTTGTCAACCACTGTGTGGATGATATTCTTGCGATGGGAGCAAAACCGCTCTATTTTCTGGATTATTTTGCAACAGGAAAGCTTAAAGCTGAGATTGTTGCCTCTGTTGTTGAAGGCTTTGCAAAAGCCTGTGAAGAGAATGACTGTGTCCTGCTTGGGGGGGAGACAGCGGAAATGCCCGGCTTTTATGCGGATAATGATTTTGATATAGCAGGTTTTATAACCGGAATAGTTGAAGAGAAAAAAGTTTTGGATGGCTCAAAGATAAAAGAGGGAGATCTTTTAATCGGTTTTAAATCAACGGGTCTTCATACGAACGGATATTCACTTGCAAGAAAAATCTTTTTTGAAAGACTTAAACTCAAAGTAGAAGACGCTTTTTCGGATACGGGAAAAACTGTGGGTGAAGTTTTATTAGCCATTCACAAGAGCTATTTTAATGAAATTTATCCTTATCTGAAAAAGGATAAAATAAAGGCTCTTTCTCACATCACAGGCGGTGGCTTTTATGAAAACATACCGAGAATTTTGCCCGATAATTTTGATGTTAAAATAAAAGTTAACTGGGAAATCCCCATTCTTTTTGATTTTTTGGTTAAGGAAAGCGGGATAACAAAGAGGGAGGCTTTCAGAACTTTTAATATGGGGATTGGTATGATTGCTTTTGTTGATAAAAAAGATTCCTCTGTTTTCAAAGAATTGAGCGATAAGAAAGAGGCTTTTTTAATCGGTGAAGTTATTAAGGGAAGCGGTAAAGTTTTAATAGACGGAATAGATTGATTCCATGTATATTTCAGAATTTAAGGAAAAGACAGATTTTTTTGAAGTTAAAATAGCCAGATGTCTCAGAAATTATATTAACAGAAGAACCGAAGGCTTTTCAAAGACATTTTATGAAAAGAACGGGGAGAAAAAGCTTGAAATTATAAAAGATAAAGACCTTAGAGGTCCTTTTAGTTTTCTTTTTCCGGAAAGAGATAAAGTTGAAGATTTTTTGAAAACCTGGCCTGAGATTACCGCTGTTTTCAGGATAATTTCAAGAAAAGTACGGATTCTTTCTCCTTTGGGAGATGAAGTTGAGAAAAAAGATTATCTTGAAACATTCAAGGTTTCCTTAAAAAATGAGAATCACTTTATTGAATCATCCGCATTTGCTTTTGAACCTCAGAAAATAGATTTTGAAAAAGTTAAAAAAGAGTTTTCAGAATACAAAAAGGCTTCCGAAAGCTCAATAAATCCTGAAAACGGGGAATATCCTGTTGTTTTCAGGGCTCAGGCGGCAGGGCTTTTGGTTCATGAGTTTTTCGGACATCTTCTTGAAGCTGATATTTCCTCTGCGACAAGCTCCCCTTTTGTAAAGGAGAATACAGGCAAAAAAATCATCAATGATAATATCTCAATAGAAGATATTGCCGAAAACCCTGATGATGAGGGCTTTTTTGAAAAAAGGGTAGTTCTAATTGAAAAAGGTGTATTAAGAAATTTTATTTCTGATTTTTCCTTTTATTTAAAAGGCTTCGGAAAACCGGGAAGGGGAAGGAGAGAAAGTTTCAGAACCTTGCCATTACCCCGTCAAAACATTGTTTTTCTTAAAAGTGAAAAAACAATCAGAGAAGACGAACTTTTGAAAAAGATAAAGAGAGGCTTTCTTGTTGAAAAGATAAGATCAGGAACAATGAATTATAAAACTTTTGATTATGAGTTTACCGTAACAGCTGCCTATTTTATAGAAGACGGAGAAATTTCCGCTTTTACGGATAATTTTCTGATAAAGGGTAATTTTCTTTCTGACTTTCTCAATCTTTCCGAGTTTTCATCCTCTGTTTTTTGTAATGGTTTTGAGGGAGTTTGCAAAAAGCAGGGGCAGATGGTAAGAATAGGCTATAAAACTCCCTCTTTTCTTTTAGGAGATCTTAAAATCAGATCAATCGTTTGAACCTGAAAGTATATCAAGGACAGCTCCGAGTCCCGTAGCTTTACCTCCTCCCGGTTTTGCAGCATAAAGACCTAACTCTCTTCTGAGTTTTGAAAGAGTCATTGATTGGAGAATAACCTTTCCGGGTCCCTTTACGGTTGTTAGAAACAGACCTTCTCCGCCGAATATAGCTGTCTTTATTCCGCCTACAAATTCTATGTCATAGTTGACTGTTTCTTCAAAGCCTACCACTGAACCTGTGTCAATTTGCATGGTCTCACCGGGCTGAAGATCGAATGTAATAAAATCTCCGCCAGCATGAATAAAAACAAGACCGTTTCCTGTGAATTTTTCAAGGATAAAGCCCTCTCCTCCGAAAAGGCCGGCACCTATTTTTTTCTGAAATGCGATTGTAAAGGAAACAGTTTTTTCAGCGGCGATAAAGGCATCTTTTTGTGCCAAAAAGGCTGTTTTACTTACATCTATGGGCTGAATTCTTCCCGGATAGTCTCCAGCGAAACCAACCTCACCCTGAGTTCCTGATGTTAGCGTAAAGTGCGTTGTGAATAGTGATTCTCCTGCTATTTTTCTTTTAACCGCTCCCCATATCTTTTCTCCCAGTGATCCACCCTGCATCTTTGTGTCCATTTTAACATTATTTGTTTTGTAAACCATCTTTCCCGCTTCCGCATAGACCTCTTCATCGGGTTTGAGAAAAATTCTCAGAACCTGTAAATTGTCTCCTTCAATTTTATAATCCATACTTCCTCCTTAAAATAATTTATTTAATTTTTTTAAAGCTTCTATTTTATCCCTGTTTCCTATTTTTGCTTTTTTTAAGGCTTTTTCAATTGTTTCAATTGTTCTGTCATAATTTTTTCTATCCACAGGATAGGGCGTTCCGTCCTTTCCCCCATGGGCATAACTGAAAACCACAGGATCTTCAAAACTTGGCTTTTCTCCGTAAATAATTGCTGAAGCAAGAGAAAGAGCTCTTAAAGCCTTTGGCCCTGTTCCCCTTATTTCAAGGACATCTTCAAAGTTTTTCAGATCTTTCTCATAGCTTTTTTCTGAAATTCTTTTTAAATTTTTTAAATTTATATCTGTAATCCTAATCCAGTGATATTCCGGCATTATTATCTTTTTCATATCCTTTTCAAATTTATCAGGGTTTTGTTTTAGAATTTCAAGAATACCCTTTTTATTCTTTTTTGATTTTTTTGCTGTAAGATTTAATACATTTTTTTCCTTCTTTCCGTCAATTCCCGAGTGGGGTTCTTCCGTCATATCAATAACCTTTTCCGAATACCAGTGGTATCTTCTTGCTCTTCTTATAGACTCTTTTAAGCCCTGCTGAACCACAGTCCACTTTCCTTCATCTGTAAAAAAAATTGTATGATGATAAATTGAATATCCATCCTGTATACAGGAACTATCAACTTTTGCCGATATTTTACTCGCTTTTATGAGTGGTTCGGAAGAAAATCCGAATCTTTCACCCAATTCTTTTATAACAAGAGGGGTTTTTAAAGCGGCTTTTCCCTTTCCGCCCGCAGCGAAAAATTTTACCTCCCCTGAAACCTTTGTTATCGCCTCTTTGACCGCTCCCGCCGTAACTGTTGAGAGGCCTGATGAGTGCCAGTCAAAACCAAGGACATTTCCCAATGATTGAAACCAGAAAGGATCCGATAATCTTTCAAGTAATGTTTCCCTTGAAAACTCTGTTAAAATAGCTTCCACAATTACAGTTGAAAGCTTCACCATCCTTGAAAAAAGCCATCTTGGGGCTTTGCCCCAATGCAAAGGGGAGTCAACATAGCCTGTTTTCATTAACCTTCCTGTTTTTTTGTGATTACATTCAGGTAAGGGTATGGTATTTCTATTTTTTCTTTTTCAAAATTCTTCTTTAATCTCTTTCTGAGCTCTCTTGCGACAGCCCACTGATTGCCAGCCTTAACTCTGCTTATGACAGTATATACGACCGCAGAATCTCCGAAAGAATCAATTCCAAGGCATGAAGGAGCTTCAATTAATTTTCTTTTCCACTCCTTTTCTTCAAACATCTCTTTGCCTGTTTTATTTATAGTCTCCTCCACTTTGTTTGGGTCAGCATCATAAGAAACTCCGACCTTTAAAACAGTTCTCGCCCAATCATAGGTAAGGTTTGAAACATTGCTAATGCTTCCGTTTGGGATTATGTGAAGGGTTCCGTCAAAAGCTCTTACGGAAATTGTTCTTAAAGAAATCTTTTCCACTGTTCCCACTTTACCGTTTATGTCAACAACATCTCCGATAGCAAGCTGCTCTTCCATCAGAATAAAAAAACCTGAAATAATATCTTTTACCAATGATTGTGCTCCGAAACCAACCGCAAACGACAAACCACCGGCTGCAACGAGAAGAGGTTTGTAATCAAGTCCAAGCTCTCCCAATATCCATAAAATCGCAAAGACCCATAAGCTTATTTTAACCGCGAGAAGAATAACGGAAAAAAGTGTTTTGTACCTTTTTTTCCTATCCTCTGAGATTGAAGATTTTTCAAGCTTTGTCAGGATTTTGTTTCCTATGTTTTTTGTAAGCCTGATAAGGAGATAAACAAGAAGAAATGCCGAAAAAAGTATTATCACACCTCTGATAATTTTCTTTCTGAGAATCTCCTTTTCTTTTTTTCTTATTAAACTGATGTTTGTGTCTATTTCTTTTATTCTGTTATTTATATCTTCTATTCTGTTTTGTGAAAGGTAGATAAAGGCACGTATGGTGTTAAGCTTTGGGATTTCAAGGCCCAAAACCCTCAATCTTCTTACCTTTGCGAAATTTCTGTAAATGAGTTTTTCGACAACATTTTTTGCTTTTCTTGCTTTCTTATCATAATCTTCAGCTTCCTTTTCCTTTTCATCTATTTTTAGAACCTGTCTTTTTTCCTTTTCCTTAAGTTTTTTCAGATTTTCTTTTTCTGCGATCAAAAATCTGAGAAGGTCCTCTTTTTCTTTTAAAAGGTATTCTTTTTTTGAAGATAAAGATTCGGAGCCTTCCTCTTTTTTCTGTTTTGAAATATCCACTCTTCTTGAAATTGTTTTATATCTGTTTATTTCATTCTGCAATCTTTCAATTAATAGACCTATTCTGTTAATTCTTTTCTGAACAGATAAAATGCTTAAAGGAGAATTGCCAGTATAATTTTTTAATCTATTATAAATTATTTGAACAGATGAAGGGTTTTTCTTTGTCAGACTCAATGCAGTCGGGAAGATGATATCTTCAAGAAGATTGTATTGTTTTATTAAAAGATTAAATTTTCTACTGTTAAAATCAACTCTCTCGACCAATTGATTTATCTTGTCAAGGTCTTTAAAACCCGGCATCTTTTCCGGAGAAAAATCATCAAGAGCATTGTATTGGGCATAGATGTTTGCTAACTCCTCTTCAGCTTTCGTAAACTTTTCCGGAATTAAATTTTTATTCTGCCCGAAGCTTGAAATTAGAAGTATAATTAAAAGAAAAGAGGAAACACTTATTTTTCTTATCATCTTTACCTCCTCTTTAATTATATCAAAATAGAGTAGTATTTTTTATTTTTTACAAAGAAATTATATTTATTCTTTTTAATGCTTTATTTCCTCTTTTTAACCTTTACACAATTCTACTTTTCTTTATTAAGAAGATATAAGAATTTTTTTGCGATTAACGGTATTCTGGGACCTGGGATAACCATATAGGGTTCTGAAATTATTCTTACCTTTTTAAGAAATTTTCCCCGTAAAAATCTTTTCCATTCCTTTAATATATCTTTTTTCGTAAATCCTCTTTGTTTGAGGTCTGGAATTAATTCTATTATTAGATCCGGATTTTTCTTTAGGAAAAATTCTTCTGAAACTTTCGGATATAAGAGGTTTCCTCTGTAGACATTATCTCCCCCCGCATCATGTAAAAGTTCTGATAAGAAGTCTCCGTTTCCCAATATATAAATATTTTTAAAAAAATCTCTGTCCCTTGATATTATTACGAGAACATTCTTTCTTTTTATCACTGATTTTTTTATCTTTTCAAGCTCTTTTTTTATTGAGTAAACAAGCTTTTCTGCCCTTGTTTTTTTGTTTAAAATATCGCCTATCTTTTTTATAGTTTCTAAAATGTCTTTTATTGTTTTATGTTTAAATTTAAATATTTTTATTTTTTGATTTTTTAAAATCTCTTCTGTTTTTAGATCTTCATTGTATGTGAAAATCGCATCAGGTTTTAATGCCATTATTATTTCATAGTTTAGCGTGTAGAATGTTCCAACCTTTGTTTTTTTTGCTATCTCTTTGGGATATTGTGTATAAGATGAGACACCTACTATCTTGTCCGAATCACCGAGATCAAAAACAATCTCTCCAAGAGCGGGAGAAAGTGTTACTATTCTCTCATAAGAGTGAAGTAAAAAAGAGGATAAAATGAAAAGAAGAAAAAAGAATCTGTTTTTATTCTTCATAGACAACAACAGCTACTGCTAACTCTCTTATATGGGTTATAGAAACAACAAGATTCCCTTTGATTTCTTTTTTTAAATGGATGAAAGGGGCTCCATCTTTTCTGTTTTCAACGGAAATCTCATTGAAAGGAATTTTAAAGCCGGTTGCTTTGAAAAAAGCCTCTTTTACTGCAAACCTTGCTGCATAGTGAGTGTATGGTTCATTGAATCTTTCACAGTATTCAACCTCTCTTTCAGTGAACATTCTTTTTTTAAAATTACTGTTTTTTTCAATACTTTGTTTAATTCTATTAACCTCTATTATATCAACGCCCAAACCCTTTATCATCAATCTCTCCTCTTCGGTTCAAGGGGAAGGGTATCTATTTCTTTGATCTCTTTTATTATCTTTGACTCATCTGATAAGCCGAATTCCGAAAATTTTTGAGCTTTTGGCATAACCCGGCTATCCCATGATTTAACTGCATCGTTAAAGCTTTTGTTAACATTGTAAATATTCTTTGAAAGGTTTGAAAAATGCTCTGAAAATTTTACAAGTCTTGCGTAAAGATCTTTTCCCTCCTTTAAAATTTGACTTACATTTTCTATCATTTTTTGCTGTTTCCATGTGAAAGCTACAGTTCTTAAAAGAGCAAGAAGGGTTGTTGGGGTTGCAATTATTACCTTTCTTTTAATTCCATACTCTATAAGGGAACTATCCCTTTTGAGAGCCTCACTGAAAAGAGATTCTAAAGGCAAGAAAAGTACAACAAAATCAAACTCTTGAGAATTAACTGTTTGATATTCCTTTTTCCCCAATTTATCTATATGGATTTTTAATGCTTTTAAATGCTCCCGGTAGAATTGTTCAGCTTCCCTTTCATTCTTAGCTTCAGTTGCTTTAAGATAGGAATCAAAAGGGACTTTTGAATCAATGGCTATTTTCCTCTCATCCGGAAGATTAATTATCATATCCGGTATCAACCTTCCGGATTCAGCGCTTGATGAAGAGGCCTGTTCAATGAAATCGCAGTATTCTGACATTCCGGCCATTTTTACAAGATTTTTGAGTGTAAACTCCCCCCATTTTCCTCTGCTTTTTGATGAGGACAGAGCTTTTGAAAGAGATTCTGTTTCTTCTCTCAATCTTTCATTTGCTTTTGAAAGCTCTTCAAGATATTTTTCAAGGCTTCCGTACTCTTCCAACCTCTTTTTTTCCATCTCTTTTAGGAGTGAGCTATAGGTTTCCACCTTTTCCTTTAAAGGTTTTATAATATTTTCAATATTTGTTTGGCTTAATTTTAGTGTGTTCTCTGTTTTTTGAACTGATTTTTCAAAAACAACCTTTGCCATATTTAAAAAATTTTTCTGACTTTCACTTAGCACATCGCCGGAAAGAGCCTTAAAGCTCTCCTTCAACCTTTCTTCAGCTTTTTCAATTATTTTTATCTGCTCTCTGAAATTCTTTTCCATCTCCGATTTTTGGGTTTCAAATATGATTCTTTGCTCTCTCTCTTTCTCTAAGGCATCTTCTATCTCTTTTTTCTCCTGTTCAATCTTTTTTTTATCTTTTAGTGTTTTTAAAAAAAAGAAAAGAACTGACCCAAACCCCATTAAAAAACCGAGGATAAAAATTAATAAAAATTCAATTTTCATATTTTATATTTATCATAAATCATATATAATATAAAGGGAAAAATGTTAGTTAGAGTTAAATTTTTTGGAGAGTTGAGAGAAAAAACAGGAAAGAGAAGTGTAGAGTTGACTCTTGAACCTTCAAAAATAAAGAAAGAAGAATTAATTCGATTATTGGAGAAAAGATTTGATATTCCCAAGGAAAAGATTTTTAATATAGCAGTTAACAGTTCTCTTTCAGAAGAGTTTATTGAAGATGGAGATTCTGTTTCAATTCACCCTGTTTACAGGGGCGGGTGATGGAAGTTAAAGTTGTTATAGATAAAGAGCCCCCCTCTGTTAGTGATATAAAAAACTTTTTGCTTTCAAAAAAAAGCGGAGCTATTTTTATCTTTAATGGAATTGTTAGAAATTCAAATAGAAAGAGAGAAGTTCTGTACTTGGAGTATGAAGTTGACGAAGAAACGGGAAAATCTGTTTTAAAGGAGTATTTAAAAAATTTTGAAGATAAAATTGAAAAAGTTTTTGTTTTTCAATCTTCGGGGAAATTAAGGGTTGGTGATGACACATTAATAATCGGAGCAAGTTCCTGTTCAAGGGAAGAATCATTTGAAGCTGTTAAGGAAATTTTGGAATTTATGAAACATAAATTTCCTGTGTGGAAAAATGAATATTATAAGGATGGCGAAAACCATTGGTTATAAAGGAGGTAAAAAATGGATGCAAAAGAGGTAAAAAAAATTATTGAAAAGGAGGATGTTAAATTCCTTCAATTATGGTTTGTGGACCTTGAAAGCAATCTAAAAACCGTAAATGTATTCAGGGATCAGATCAACAGCGTAATCGAAGAGGGGGCCTCTTTTGACGGAAGTTCTATAAGAGGTTTTACGAGAATTGAAGAAAGCGATATGTTTCTCAGACCGGATTTTTCTACTTTTTCTATTCTTCCCTTTGAAGTTGAAGGGGGGAAGATAGCAAGGGTTTTTTGTGATGTATTAAAACCCACCGGAGAGTGTTATGAGGATGCTCCCCGTACAATCTTAAAAAAGAATTTGCAGGAATTAAAAGAAAAGTATGGATATACATTTTATGTAGGTCCGGAACTTGAATTTTTCTACTTTAAAAAACCTTTTGAAATAGAGTTTATAGATTATAATGGATACTTTGACCTTATTTCGCCTGACACGGGGGAGGATCTCTTAAGAAAAACCGTATATGTTCTTCAAAAGCTTGGAATTAAGGTTGAATACATTCACCATGAAGTTTCTCCATCTCAGTATGAACTTGATTTTAAATATTCGGATGCATTGACCATGGCAGATAATCTGATCACTGCCAAGTACATAGTAAAGAGGATTGCAATAGAAAATGGCTATTATGCTACATTTATGCCAAAACCTGTTGAAGGTATAAATGGAAGCGGATTGCATGTTCATCAATCACTTTTTAAAGGAAATAAAAATGTATTTTACTCTGAAAACAGTAAATCGGGATTGTCTGAAACTGGTGAATATTATGTAGCCGGTTTGTTAAACCATGCTAAAGAGATTACCCTTATAACAAATCAGTGGGTCAATTCTTATAAAAGACTTGTTCCGGGGTATGAAGCTCCTGTTTATATTTCATGGGGAAGGAGCAACAGATCTCCGTTAATTAGAGTTCCCGCTGTTAGGGAGGGAAATACAAAATCAACAAGGATTGAATATAGATCCCCGGATCCTGCGGCAAACCCCTATCTATTATTCTCCGTTCTTTTAAAAGCAGGGATAAAAGGAATTGAAAACAGATATGGGCTGGTTAAACCTCAGGAAGAGAATATATATAAATTTGATTATTTTAAAAGAAAGGAAGAGGGGATTGATTCTTTACCCGGTAGTCTTATTGAAGCCATTATGGAAGCTGAAAAAGGTAGTGTTATAAAAGAGGCGTTGGGGGAATCTGCCTATGAGAAAATTATAATGTCAAAAAAGGTTCATTGGGATGAATTCAGGGTTAAAGTAACCGATTATGAGATAAAAAAATATCTACCGGTTCTTTAAAAAGTGAATAAAAAAGGTAAGATTAAAATTCTGTTTATAGCTCAGACACCTCCTCCCTATCACGGGGCTTCATTAAGGAATATTGAACTATTGGAGAGTCTAAAAAAAAAAGTAAATTTAAAGTAGAACATATTCCTCTTCAACTCACATCTGAGATAGAAGAGTTAGAAAAGTTTTCACTATCTAAAATAATAAAAACAGTTAAAGTGTTTTTTTTGTTATTAAAAGAGCGGTTTGTTTTCAGACCTGATATAGTTTTTTATACTTTTTCCCCGAACAAGTGGGCTTTTTTGAGGGATTTTATTTTCTCTGTTTTTTTAAAACTATCTTCTTCAAAAAAGGTTTTTGTCATAAGGGAGCAGATTAAAGAGGGGAAAATAAAAAAATTTTTTTTTCAGCTTTCTTTTTCCGGGTCAACAGTGATTGTTTTATCCGAGAATTATAAAAGTAAGTTTGAAGCTTTTTTGAAAGGTTTAAAAATAGAGGTTATTAAAGATGGGCTTATACCTCTTTCGGAAGAGGAAATAAAGAGATCGCACTTTAAAAATCCTCCTGTTCTTCTTTTTCTTTCAAATCTGGTTAGAGATAAAGGTATATATGTTTTTTTGGAAGCATTAAAGATTTTAAAAGAGAGAAATGTTGATTTTAAATCCATAATTGCCGGGGCTCCTGTTGAATTAAAAGAGGAAGATTTAAGAAAGCTTTTGATTGAATATGGGCTTTCTAACAATGTGGAATACAGGGGATATGTAAAGGGAAAGGAGAAAATTGACACATATTTGGATTCTGATATTTTTATTCTTCCAACATTAAAAGAGACCTTTCCCGGGGTGATTTTAGAAGCAATGGAATTTGCTTTGCCTGTAATCAGTACCAAAGAGGGAGGAATTCCCGATATCATTGTTGAAGGAGAAACAGGTTTTATTATTGAGAAAGACAATGTTCACCAATTAGCTGAAAGAATTGAATTTTTAATAAAAAATGAACGATTTGCAATTAAGATGGGAGGGGAAGGAAGAAAAAGATTTTTAAACAATTTTACCTTTGATAAAATGGAAAGAAGATATTTAGAATTGTTTAAAAGGATTTTAGATGAATGAGATGAAATTAAAGACTAAGGAAGTAGCCGGAATTTCCGTTTGTGCTCTTCAAATGGAAGAGATTGCTGACTATATCTTATCATCAGAAAGGCAAGTGGTTATTTCAACCTTAAGTATGCCTATGCTTGGAGTAATTAAAAAAAACATGGAATACAAAAACGCCTTGAGGAATTCTGAAATAATTTTGCCGGATGGTATAGGCATTGTCATTCTTTCAAAAATCTTTAAAGGGAAACACTCCATAAAAAAAAGAATTACAGGTCCGGATTTTTTTCTTTTTTTTAACAGGATTGCCAATGAAAAGAAATTGAGCTATTTTTTTATGGGTTCGACGGAGGAGACTCTTTCAAAAATCAGGGGAAGACTTGATAAGGAATGGCCGAATGTTAAAGTGTCGGGAGTTTTATCACCTCCGTTCGGCCAATGGAGCGATGAAGTTAACAAGAAGATAATTGAAAACATAAACAAGGCAAAACCTGATGTTCTCTGGATAGCGATGACTGCTCCTAAACAGGAAATCTGGGTTTCCAAGAACAGAGAAAGATTAAAAGTTAAAATAATAGCTTCAATAGGAGCTGCCTTTGATTTTTATGCGGGGAACAAAAAGAGAGCACCTTTGTTTTTTCAAAATTTAGGGCTTGAATGGTTATATAGGACAATGCAGGAGCCAATAAGAATGGGCAGGCGGTATCTAAAAGGTCTTCCGGCTTTTATCTGTTTTTTGTTTAAAGGATTGTATAAAAGGCTTAAAAAATAATATAATTTGGTTTTGAGAGGTTATGGAGATGGAAAAAATTACCAAGATTGAAGGAACAATAAAAATTGTTGATGTCTTAATGGGAAAGGGAGTAAAATATTTTGGTTTTGTAAATCTGTATGGATGTGAAATAGGAGATGAGACAAAGATAGGAACATTTGTTGAAATTCAAAAGGGTGCAAAAATAGGTAAAAGATGTAAGATTTCTTCTCACACTTTTATTTGTGAAGGCGTGGAAATAGAAGATGAAGTTTTTGTTGGGCATAATGTTACCTTTATAAATGATAATTATCCTCGCTCTACCAATTTTGACGGAAGTATGCAGGGAGAAGAAGATTGGGTTTTACTTAAAACAAAGATTAAAAGGAGAGCCTCCATAGGCTCCAGTGCAACAATTCTTGGTGGGGTGACAGTAGGGGAAGGTGCGATTGTAGGGGCCGGTTCTGTTGTAACAAAAGATGTTCCTCCGAACACAATCGTTGCGGGTTGTCCCGCGAAAATTATAAGGAAGCTTGCGGATGATGAGATTTAGTCGATTTATACTTTTTATCTTTGATTTAATATTTTATTTTTTAACCTATATCTTTTTGGTAAAAATATTGAACAGACCATATATTAATATAATTGCTCTACTATTGTTTTTTATATTTTTTATTATTTTTTGGTATTTTAGATTATATGAAATTGAAGTTTTCTTTAATAAGCTTTTATATTTTTTAAGATTAATAAAGGTTAATTTTTACTCTTTCATCATTTTTTGGGCTCTTTGGTGGTTGCTCCTGAAATCTCAGTGGCCGGTAGCCTCCAGACTTTTAATTTTTGCAACCTTTTTACTTTTTGGGATTATTTATTCTATT
Source organism: Candidatus Aminicenantota bacterium (assembly GCA_027031485.1). Classification (GTDB taxonomy): domain Bacteria; phylum Acidobacteriota; class Aminicenantia; order JAMOAD01; family JAMOAD01; genus JALXDT01. The sequence continues at coordinate 13,774 of JALVQI010000031.1, forward strand.
ACTATTCGTTTGTTTGTTGGTTCTTTATTCTTGAAAAAGGTTAATATTTACCTTCTTCTTTCTCCTAAGCACAAAAGATTGTACAGAGGAAAGCTTATGAAATATGGGAAAAAACCAATAGAGCTGAAAAATTTTGAAGATATAAAGACGAAAGTTAAAAGCGGTCTTCTTTTCATAAGTTATTTCCCTTCGGATAAGGTTAAAACGAGAGCTCAAATGTGGGAGGAATACTATTCTCAACTTTTTGAGCTTAAAAGAGAGATTCTTGGGAAAAGAGTAAAAGCACTATTTTTTAATATTTATAATATTGAACTTGAGCCTGATTTTTCCAATGTATACCTTGGGGAAATACCTTCTCTTGAAATTACACCCTCTTTGCGGAAGCTTTATGTATCTTTTTTTAAAAGAGTTTTTGACCTTCTCTTTTTTCTTCTTCTCTTCCCTTTAACTATCATACTTCATCCTTTTATTTTCTTTTTTATCAAACTTAAATTAGGCTCTCCCGTTATTTTTAAACAGATAAGGGTTAAAAAAGATTTAAAGCTTTTTTCTCTTTTCAAATATAGAACAATGAGAATCATTTCAGGTACAAATGAAAGTGATGTGGATGAGGTTCATCTAAACTATATAAAGACCCTTTTATCCGAGGAGGAAAGTACGGAATTTATGGAAAATGAGGTTAATCCCGTGGAAAAAAAGCTTAGAAAGCTGAAGAATAGGGGTGAGTTTGATCTTTTAGGTTTGTTTTTAAGAAAATTAAGCCTTGATGAATTACCTCAGGTTTTCAATGTTTTAAAAGGGGATATGTCTTTTGTCGGACCGCGACCTGCTCTCCCCTATGAGGTCAAAATATATCCGACCTGGGCTCTAAATAGGTTTAGTGTTGAACAGGGAATTACCGGGTTGTGGCAGGTTTCGGGGAGGGGTGTGATGCCTCTTCACACTTCATTGTTTCTTGATTGTTATTATTCTCTTGAACAATCCCCCTCTCTTGATCTTTTTATTTTTATAAAAACAATTGGTTCTATATTTAAAATTTCTAAGGTTTTTTGATTAAATTTTTCCCCGGGAGATTTCATTTGCTTTTATTTCTTTTTCTGTTACTCCTATTTTTAGCATGGTGTTTTTTAAGGAGGTCTTTAAATCCACTGGGTTCTGTTTATAAAGATTTAAAAGAGTTTCTTTTAAATCCTCAAAATTAAGAGTTGAAATAATTTCAAGTAAAGAAATTTTTATAATTCTTTTGTTAAAAGGATTGATTATTTCAGATTTGCAGTATTCTTTTAAAAAGCTTTTTTCCTTTTCCGAAGGAAGTTCCGGATATTCTTTTAAGATATTGCTTATATTTATTATTCTTTCCTTGTTTTCCCTAAGTGATAATAATTCTTTTAAAAAACTCTCTCTCACTTTTTCTCTTTTTTTGTTAAGGGACACTCTTTTCTCTATTTTCTTTTCAACATCTGACATATATCTGAGAATAGGGCTCATGTCTTCTTTTATATTTAATAATTCTTTCTTTTTGTCCAGGAATTCTTCTCTTACAAAATTTAACTCTTTGTCATTTTTGAAGGGAAAGTCTTGAAGAGTTGACAGGATACTTAAAAGCAGTTGTTCGGATAAGCTTTTTTCAAATATTGTAAAAATTAGATTTATATAGGTTTTTCTAATATTTTCAATATCTTCATTTTTTAAAATTGTTTTCAGTGATGAAACTATATAAAGATAGAGCTTTTCATCTTTCCCTTTGATGTGGGAGAATATGAGCTCTTTGTAAAAATTTAAAAGAGAAGTTCTATCCTTTGAACTTTTGGTTAAATATTTTATTGCATCTTTTTTTATTTCAATTTTGAAATTTTTCTTTATTATTCCCTTAAAAAAAGTTTCAGCTTTTTCCCCTCCTTTAAGAAACATGTATTCTAATAGAAGCTCTATGATACTTTCATCCTCTTCCTCTACTAATTTTTCTATTAAAGAGTGTGGCATGGTGTGATTGTTTTTTAATGCAATTTTCAGAAAAGTAAGTTTTAACTGAAGTGGTAATTTTACTATTTCTTCATAAAAATCATTTACATAACCTATTTTTAGTATTTTTTTAAAAGCTTCCTCTGAGTATTGAATATTTCTACTCTCAATAGCTTCTTTTAATATATCTTTTACCCAAGCATCTTTTTCTTCCGGTAAGTTTTTTAATGTAATTAGTTTTTCTTCACTGTTTCCGGCTTCAAAAAGAGTTATGTAAAAAGATTTGTATTTTTTTTCTCTGAAAGGAACAAAGGCATATGGTTTAAGTGGTTCAAAATTATCACCAGCCTCTTTTTCTAATTCTTTGTAAAATTTTATGAGTTCACTTTTTTTGTTTTTAACGGAAAGGGAGGAAAGGAGATATATAATTTTCTTTAAATAGCTAAAATTTATCCCTTTAAAAAATAATTTTTTTATGATTACACTCAGGAATTTAAAACTTTTTTTATCTATATCATCAAAGGTTAAAAGGAGAGATATTATTTCATTTCTTATCAATTCATCTTCTTCAATGATCAAAGGAAGAATGTATTTCAGAATTTCTTTATCTCTGTTCTTTTTAAAGTAATCCACTGCCTTAACAAAAAGCACTCTGTCTTTCCTTTCGGATAGAATAGATCTTAACATTCTGATTTTTTTATCCCCGTAAAGAATATTTAAAGAATTTTCAATATCTTTTTTTAGTTCTTCACCAAGACTTGCTTTTAATTCGAAAAGAATCCTTTCTGTTTTGTAATCCTTAATTCCGGAGAGAGAATTTATGGCTATCTGCTTTAATCGCTTATTTGAACATTGATTTATAAACTTTTGTAGGATATTTAAGAAAGATGAATCTCCGCTTTTCTTTATTATAGTGAGAATTAGCTCTTTTAAATAAAGAGGGCTGGATTTTTCAAGTAAGATTGTAGATAAATCATCTTTAAGAGTTTTTTCTGTTTTGATAATTTGTTCTATTTGCTCTAAGAAATCATCTCTTTTGAAATCAAAATAATTTTCTATTAATTCTTTGAACTTTTCTTTCAAAGCACTTTGTTTTCTTCTCCTGCAAGAGAGGCAATATCCATTATTAAAGTGACCCTTCCGTCACCCATTATTGTTGCGCCTGAAATCCCTTTTATATTCTTCAGGAAGTCTCCCAGTGGCTTAATAACAATTTCTTCCTGACCCAAAAGATAGTCTACTATGAGACCTAATTTTCTTTCTGCGGATTTTACCACTACAACATAAGGGTTATCTTCTTCCTTTTCATTCTTAAGATTATAAAAGTCAGAAACTCTCAACAGGGGAAGAACTTCATCTCTTAACTTTAAAACTTCCTGTCTTTCTATGGTTTTTATTTCATTTTTGTTTATTCTTATTGTTTCAACAACAACAGCAAGAGGAATAGCAAACCTTTCTCCGCTGACTTTTACTAACAATGATTGTATTATAGCAAGAGTTAGAGGAAGTTTAAGAATCATCTCAGTGCCTTCTCCCGGAGTTGTTTCTACATCTATTGTTCCGTTTATCTTTTTTACATTTGTTTTGACTACATCCATTCCCACTCCCCTGCCTGATACATCTGTTACCTTTTGAGCTGTTGAAAACCCGGGACTAAAAATAAAATTTATTATCTCTTTATCACTTAATGTTTCCGCTTTTTCCGGAGTAACCAGACCTCTCTCTATGGCTTTCTTTTTTATTGCTTCAATATTCATTCCTTTTCCATCATCTTTCACAGATATAATTATAAAACTTCCTTCCTGAGAGGCGCTTAAAAAAATTTTACCCTTTCGGGGTTTACCCAATTTTTCCCTCTCCTCCGGACTTTCAAGGCCATGGTCTATAGAGTTTCTGATGATATGGACAAGAGGATCGTTTAATTCTTCGATAACTGATTTATCCACCTCTGTGTCTTCCCCGGAAATTATAAGCTCGACCTCTTTGTTCATTTTTCTTGATAGATCTCTTACGATTCTTGGAAATTTATTAAAAACTCTTCCCACAGGAATCATTCTCATCTTTAATACAGCCATCTGGAGCTGACTTGTAATGAAGTTTAGATCATCAGAAATTGAAGCCAATTGTTCGTTAAATGAAAAGTCTAAAATTTCTGACTGTCCCGTAAGCATTTTTCTTACGATATCTATTAATCTATTTCTTTGAAAAACCAGTTCTCCTATTAAGTTCATTAAATTATCCAGTCTGTTTACATCCACTCTTATTGTTTTTCCTTCCACTCTTGATTTTACTGCCTTTGTTTTTTGTTTTCTCTGCTCCTCTAAGACTTTGTCAAGCTCCTCTTTTTTTATTACATTTTTTTCAACAAGGATTTCTCCTATCTTTTTTTGTTCTTTTTGCGCCATTAAAATGTCTTTTTCTGAGGCTAATTTTTTTTCAACAAGAATTTCCCCTAACATCTTTGGGGTATCATCTTCTCCTTTTTCTTCTTTTTCTTCCTCTTTTTCCTTTGCCTTTTTCTCCTTGGCTTCCTCTTTAAGATCGGGGATTTCAGGTACCTCCGGCGTTTCATCTGTTTGTTCTTTCTGTTTCTCTTCCTCTTCTTTGAGAACCTTTTCGAGTTTTTTTACGGTTTCTTCTATTTCTACATTTTCTTCTCTTGTCTCTCTTATGCTATCAAAAATTGCCTTTATAGTATCCACTCCTTCTAATATTACATCCATAAGGATAGGAGTTAGTTTTATTTCCTCTTTTCTTAATTTGTTTAAGATGTCCTCAGTCTTATGAGCAACTTTTGTCATCTTCTCAAAACCAAGAAAACCTGATGTTCCCTTTACTGTGTGGATTCCTCTAAAAATTTTGTTTAACAGATCCGTATCATAAGGAGTTTCTTCTAATGTTACGAGGTCCTGATTCAAGTTTTCTAAAATCTCTTCCGTTTCCTGAAGAAAATCAACTATTATTTCTTCCATTTCATTAGCCATTTCATCTGCCATGATTTACTCCTCCTTCAAGAAAATACACAAAATTATGACATATATTATAATTTTGTCAATAATACCCTTTGCGTCAAAAATAATCTTACCGAAAGTAATAAGTTTAGTCAGAAAAAATATTACTGAAAATGAGGAGGAAGAGATGAGAAGACTTGAAAAAACTTTAAAAAAAGGTTATCACCTCCAAAAAAAGAAGGAGGTGACAACCAATGACCATAACGTTCCCCGAGGGGGAATTTAATATGAAACAAAAAAGGGAAATTGTCAAGGAGAATGCAGCGAGGTATAAGAGAATGAGTAAGAAGGAGAAAGGGAAGATGCTAACAGAGCTTGAGGAGAGTACAAAATACAGTAGAAAACATATTATTTATCTTCTAAATCTTGAGAATAA
>JALVQI010000032.1 GCA_027031485.1 Candidatus Aminicenantota bacterium
CGGGACCTCCTTGATCTTGAGGAGGATAACAAGAACTCTGAGAAAATAATTGACCGGATATTATAAAAAACATGATTAATACAATTATTATTATTTTATTTTTCTTCATCATTTCCTCCTTTATTTCTTCTTCTTACAATCTGAACTTTTATTAAAGTATATATATATAAATTGAGTACTCATTTTAAGTTTACCAGTTAATTTATTATATATATCTTTAATACTTTTATCTTTCTTGTCAATATACTTGCTTACATTTATTTTAACTATTAACCAATCACGCTGCCTATAAAGACAATTGCGTTGTTTCCAATTGGGATCATTAATTTTATATCTAATATATAAAATCGTTTCTTTTTTATTTTGTTCTATTTCAATTTTATAGCCCCATACCAAAACAGCATGATTTCGATACTTATTTTTAATTTCCCTGGTTTTTCCATTCATCATTAATAACACTCTGTCCCACGGACTTTTATTATCATTTTCTAAACTATATTTAATTTGTGATTTTATCATATCAATAAAACGCACATCATTAAAAGGGATTATACCTCCATGAACATTATTCATACTAATTTTAAGATTATTTTTAGCATTAACGGAAAGATTTTCTTTAGCAACTTTTATCAATTTAAATAATAATTTTGGTCTTTGGCTATAATCTAAACTACCATCATCACTTTTTAATTTTTCCTTTAAAGCGTTCTGATAATATGAACAATCTGATTTTTTTAATATTTTTAATATACTCCAATATCTCATTATCATAGCTCCTGAAGTAACAACACATAGTGCTTTTTCTTCTATTGATGACTTCTTTTCACAACATGGAGGTTTATTTTTAACTTCAAAAGGCCCTTCTATTTTCTTTATTTTACTTAAACTTTTCTTACAAGTAAAAAGAAACATAAGTATAAAAAGAAAAATTAAATATCTACTTCTCATTTCTTTTTCTCCATTAAAGGTCTATGCTGTCTTTCTTTTACCTGTGTTATGTATTCTAAAGTAGTATACATTTCGTATAAATATTGAATTTTCTTTAAATCTAATTTCAAAAATGTAATATCATTGTCTTCAAAAGCTATAATATCTTTTTCACCGGACGGTTTAATTTTTATCATTAAATACCGGTTGTAAAAAAATTGATTTCTTGCTCCCAAATCTCCGGAAATTATTTTTATTATTTCAATATCTTCCTCTTTACACTTTTTCGCCTTAGCTATTTTTCTCAATGTTGATTTCATTATATCTTTCCAAAAGTTAAATTTATAATTGGTTTTTTCATAATAATCACATACCTCATCTTCAATTATTTTACCTGAATTCACTGTCTCCTCTATTTCATCTCCTATCGCAAAAACTTCATAATATATTACAGTTCTATCGTTTTTCATGAATTGATATAAATAACATATAGGATTACCCCTGTAATCATAAAGAACTATGGGTTTTAGCATTTTCGCTCCCTGAGGACAACATTTTGTCTTACAATCGGGATGATTCACAGTGGTATCTTCTTCATATCTCATTTTTACATATTTATAACACTCTTTTTCCGAATGCAATGGTATTCTTCCCCATTTGTATTCAACATGAGGTTTATTCTCGGGAACCGCTTCAAGTATATCCCTGTTTGCTTCTATTATCTCTTCTTCCGTATATAGGTATAAATTGAGATTTTTTATATTCCTGTCTTTTACCTTGATTTTAATATCTCTCGGTTCAATAAGTGTATATAACGGATTTTCTTTATCATAAACTATATCAGGTAATAAAACTCTGTATTCACCCCTTGAAAGTTCAAAAACAAATTCTCCCTTATTATTTGTCGTTTCATATTTGAAAAAGAGTTCTCTTTTTCCGTTAATGCTATAATCTTTTAAACCTTCACATAAAACTACCACCCCTTTAACCCCTTTTCCTTTTCTTAAAACTTTTCCCGATACCCTGAACAGTGTTTCCGAATATGCTGTCGTTGTTAGAAAAGAAAAAACAATAAACACTAAAACCAACAAAGTCCCTTTGATAAAGGGTTTCCCGATGGATCGGGGGCTTTTTTCTTTTAACATATTAACCTCTTATAAATAATTTTTTATTAAATCCTTCCTTCATATCGAAACCTCCGAACTCACAATGATAGCTTTGAGCTCTGAGCATCGGGCTCTGAGCTA
>JALVQI010000033.1 GCA_027031485.1 Candidatus Aminicenantota bacterium
ATTTTCACTCCGTTTTCCCCCTTAATTAATATCCAATTGTCTGAATTTCCGCTTTTAGGTCTTATTATGTCAGAATCAAAGTTTCTGACTATATACTCTCCTTTTCTTATTATAAGTTGATCTCCCGGTTTAAGCTTACTTGAAGCAAAAGCAATACTTTTCCAGGGGAAGTTCTTACTACCATCATTTTTATTATCACCGGAGGGAGAAACATAAAAAACATTTCCCCTGAGCACAGGTATTAAAAACAAATCAGCTCTTTGGCGCTCTTTTTCATTGTTCTTTATAATAATAGTCTCTTTTTCAAAATCTTCACCTGAAAATTCAAGTATATATTTCTGGTTTGAATTGGTCTCTAACTTTAATTCATAAAAACCATTCTGATCGGAGGAAACACTCTCTCCTGTCTGCTTTTCTGTAATTTTTATTCCTTCCGCAGGGGAAAAATCATTGGCATTGAAGATATACCCGAAAATATTTTTTGTGGCTGAAAAATTCTCCGACTGATTATCATTTAAATTATTCTTCTTACAGGAAAATAAAAAAAATATGATAAAAATAAGAGCTCCCAACAAAAATATTTTTTTCTTCATAATTTTAAATATATTCCATTTCTAAATATTTTCAATAGAAAATCTTATATGTTAAAATAAACCAAATGAAAAGAAGAGAATATATTTTCCTGCTTCTGCTTTTTATAGCAATATTTTCACTCTACTTCAACGGGCTTAAAGCTGATTTTATAATGGATGATGAGATATTTATAAAAAATGATGTCAGAATAAAGCAGGAAACAAATATATTAAATTTTTTTAAAACAGGATACTGGACATATCCGGGAGAGGTAAGGGATTATGATTATTACAGGCCACTTGTTCTTTTATCCTTTTATCTGGATTTTAAAATTTATAACGGAAGAAGGGAGGGGTTCAGGATAACCAACATACTGCTGTTATTCCTTTTTTCCCTGTTCTTTTTTCTATTCGTAAAAGAGATATTGAAATTTGATTTTATCGCATCCATAGTCTCCACCCTTTTAATGGCTTTTCATCCTTTACACTCTGAAAATATAGCCTGGATTGTGGGAAGGAATGAAACTATGTATCTGATGTGGGGTATGGCTTTTCTATTATATTCTTCAAAATACCTGAGAAAAAAAAGTTTTTGGCTTCTTGCTTTATCATATTTATTTTTTGTTTTTGGAGTTTTTACAAAGGAGACCTTTGTGCTTTTTTGGCCTATACTCATAATACTTGACATTCTTTTAATTAAGTCAAAAAAATACCTATATTTAATCTCTTTTCTCATACCTCTTCTCTTTTACTATTTTATAAGGAGCTCTGTTATAAGGCATACAATGTTTCTCTATAATATCAAACCACTTGGAAAAAGTTTATTTAAAGTAATAGCATCCTTTGGTTTTTACAATAAAAATCTATTTTTTCCTTTTTATTTTGATAAATTGATGGAATTATTTAATTTTAAAGTTATGCTACCGTACTTTTTTTTAGGGATTATTTTCTTTCTTATACTTTTATACTTTACAATCAAACTTTTAAAAAACAAAGATTATCTAAAAGCATTTGGTTTACTATTTTCTCTCACTTTTACCGCCTTCTTTTCCTTAATGGTTCTCAGATACTTTCTTCCGGCTGTTTCAAGATATCTATCCGCCGCAATTCCAGGTATTGCAATTGTAGAAGGGTTAATTTATTCAAAATCCAAATTTAAATATAAGAATATTATATTAGGAATAATCTTGTTTGCATTTAGCTTACAGATAATCTTCAACAATTCCCTTTTTCTATCGCAGGAGAGATACTTTACATATATGGTTAAAAGGGTTCCAACCTCCAACTATCAAAGATTGGCTTTGTGCAGGTTAAAATTAGAAAAGGGAAAATATTTTCTGGCGATAGAAATGCTAAAAAAAATAAAGTATAAAAGACTCAGAAGACTTAATAGAATACTTTATGACTTTTGCCTTTCTAAAATATATAAAAGAGCTGCCCAGTATGACAGGGCGCTCTTTTATCTTAAAGATGCGAATAAAAACATAGGAAACAGAGTTGAAAAGAGCTGGATACTTATACATCTTGCTGATATTTTAAGAAGAGTGGGCAATTATGAGAAAGCTGAATTCCTTTTAAAGGATTATGAGAAAAAATTCGGGCGTCTATATGATCTGGAAGCAATCTTATGGGAAATAAAAATTTCAAACTTAAAATGGAAGGAGGCTAAAGATATTGAAATTAAGATTAAAAATAAATTCGGATATTTTTCAGGGGAAAAAACCGAAGTATTGGCAAAAAGATATAAATATTTTAATGATTTACAAAAAATTAAATTTTTAGAAAGGTATTTAAACTTCTTCTCCGCACTGAATATATTAAAAAATTTAAAAGATAAAATTGAGCCTTTTGAATACAATCTGAAAAAAGCCGAACTTTGCTTTAAAATGGGAGATGAAAGGACAGGTCTGGAGGCTGTGAAAACAATATTAAATCAGGAAGAAAATCCTAAAAAATTACTTATAGCTTCAGTATTATTCAAAAACAAAGTTTTAAGACCGGATTTAAGTGTAAAATTCCTCAAGAAGCTCAAAACCATAATTCCGGATAAAAAAATAAAAGATAGAATCAGCCGGCAGATAAAAACTCTTTTAAAATACGAAAACTTTTTTAATCATTGATTATTCCAACCCTAAACTTCTAAGATATTTTATAAAAGCTCTTAATGTAGGTTGATTGGGGTTTATCTTCAATGATTTTTCAAAAAATGAGATTGCCTCTTTTACTCTATACATTCTTTTTATAAAAAAATACCCCAACTCCCTATAAGTTCGATAATTATTTCCCCATTTATGTATAAATGCTTCAATTGACTTCTTATAATTCATAGGATCTTCCAATCTCAAATAGCTTTCTATCAAAATAAAATCATCCGTTTTACTCCTATCTGTTTTTTTAGTGATTATTTTAATCGCTCCCATATAATTATTATTTAAAATGTAGAATAAAACCTTTTGTTTGTCATTAAAAAGTTTAAAATCTTCCTTTCTTCTTTTGGTATTTAGATTTTTATAACGGGGGAATTTAGTTTTCATCTCATTTTCAATTTCCAATGCTTTACTCCACAGCTCATAACCACAGTAAAGATTGTACAGTTTCTCATAAATTAACATTTTTTCAGGATTAATGCTTTTAGCTTTAAGTAACACTCTCTCAGCATTAATCAAATCCCCTTTGTTAGAATAATAATCTCCATAAAAGAATAATTTTTTTATTTTTTCAAAAACAGGAAAGTAAAACATTCTCTCCAATTTTTTCAGATTGGTAATCCATTTTAGTGAAGCTTTATAATCTGCTTTTTTAAGCTCAATATAAGCGTAAAGCAGGGCACTATAATATGCAGTTAATTTATTTAACTTAAATCCTAATGCTTTTTTAAGATAATACTCTGAACTTAAAATGTCGCCTTTATCATAATACACATCTGCCAATGAGTACAGGATATAGCTGTTTTTAGGATTATAATGATAAGCATCTCGCCAAAAATTGAGTTCACTTTTGTATGCCCGAATGCTTTTCAAATCCGAGTAAACAAACAGGAACATAAAAATCAAAATTATTGAGATTTTTAATTTATAAGAAGTTTTATCAAAAAGAATAAACAAAATCCATAAAAATGCAAAATATGGAATCATCATATATCTTGTTGATATTTTAAATGGCCAATAATCAGTAAAAACCATATAAATATACGGGGCAAAAGAAAAAACAAATAGAAATAAAGGAGGCAATAATCTTCTATTTCTCATTGAGCGAATCACTACCCAGCTAAAAAAGGAAACAAAAAGAAAAGCAAAAACGACAAGATCTTTTAATGAAAGATCCGCGATAGAATAATTTTTAGGAAACAGTACGGGGAAAACTACAGTTTTAAAGTAAACTGACACCGATAAAACCAATAATTTAACATAATAAAAAAAATTCTCCCCTCCCCTGAAAGATATATTTCTAAATCCCAAAATACTGTTTTTTATTATAAAAAAAAGTAAGACAGATGAAAAAGTGGATAAATGATATAAAATTTTTATCTTTTTTCTCCTTAAAAATTCATATGCAACAAAAAATGCAGCCCATATAAGAAAGGTCTCTTTTGAGAACATTCCCAAAATAAAAAAAACAAGAGAAATAAAATAAAAAAAATTTTTATTCTTTTCAATTCCTAAATCCAAAAAATAGAGTGATAAAAATCCGAACAATAACATGAAAATATCATATCTTCCAACTATATACACAATATTATCAACATTTATCGGAACAATAAGGAAAAGCAAAGTTAATAGTTCTGCCGAATATGGCTGAAGTTTTTGTCTTAATAAAAAAAGATACAAAAAGATGATTCCCAAAAAATAAAGAAAAACATTTGTCAACCGAAGGGATTCCGGCTCAAAACCAATTAACCTTTTCTCCAGATAAAAACTCAATGTAACCAATGGCCTATAATAAATACTATCTGAGCGATTTAAGAATTGCCCTCCATCATACCCACTCTTTAAAACATCTAAAAACGAGACATCGGAATTATAAAGAGGAGCATCCTTCAAATAACTTTTTTCATCAAAAACAAAGTTTTTTAGATTAATAGCATTAAAATAAACCAAAATGGTTAAAATTGATAAAAAAATAAGAAAAAAGAGCCTTTCGTTGTTAATTTTTTCTGTCATATTCTATTTATAGCATAATCCACATAAAAAATCATTTATCTTATTAATAGGTATTCGTGGGAATTTCAAAATAAAAAAGTTAAGGCAGATACCTTTTAGGCATCTCTTTCCTAAGAGAATCAATAAGTGCGAAAAAATTTATTCTGAATTTTTTAAAATCAAAATTAAGTTTTAAGAAATTTTTTAAGAGTAAACCCGGGAAAAGAAAAAATGGTTTGAATTTAACAAACATGTTTTCACCGTATCTGAAATGAGTATAATAATAGTTTCTGTTTAAATAGTATTCCTTCCAGTACGGTGTTTTTTCATTCTTGGCGGAAGGATTCAACCTCTTTATTCTTGCTTTCGGAATAAGATTTAGCTTTTCACCCAAATAGTATCTTATTCTCAGAGCATAATCGGTATCATCACCGGAGATGAATATATCCTTTTTAGGTAAACCTATTTTTTTTACAATATTCTTTTTTATTAAAGGTCCCTCAAAGGAAAAATCTTCAACTTCAATCACTTCGGGCAACTCATCAATGGTTTCAAATTTTTTGTAAAATTCAATATCCCTAATATCAATCAAAAAAGGATTTTTCAAATTAAATTTTATAGCGGGAAATTCCTTGTAATTAATCTTTTCAGAGTATCTCAAAGGGATTAAAACAGAAGATATATCCTTATACCTTAAAAGTTCCGAAAGGCATCCCTTCTCGGGCATGGCATCATCATCAAGAAACCAGAGCCAATCCCATTTCTTTTCATTTTCAAGAGCAAGTTTAACCCCATAATGAAAACCTCCAGAGCCTCCCAAGTTTTCCTTTAACCTTAAATAAAAAATTTTCAATCCATTTATCCTATTTTCAGATAAAACAGCTATATCTTCAAAATTTTCAAACTCTTCGGATATCAATTGCCGCTCAGTCAAAAGCTCCTCTGTCCCATCCGTAGAATTATTATCAACAATAAATATTATCCCCTCATAATTTAACTCACTCATAGCAGAATTCAGAACTTTTAAAAGAAGCTCTTTTCTATTGTAAGTAACAATTAAAACAGCTATTTTATCCATTTTACTATATAATTTTTATTTTATATGAAATATAATATAATCAAAAAAGATGAAAAACAAGTTTATGAAATTATTTAAGATTTTAAAAAGAAAAATATCCAAAACTCTTTACCTTTTTGTAGGTTGGTTCATTATTGTTCCTCTGGCCTTTCTTATTCCCAGAAAAAAAAATTTAATATCCTTTATCGGAAGAGATAAAGGCAATTTCACTGATAATGTAAAATATCTGTATCTCTATTTTCATAAGAAAAAAACAGATTCTTCAATCAACTTTTCCTTTTTCTTTATCACTGAGGATCAAAGCATATATGAAATTTTAAGAAATAATAACCTCCGCGTTCTTTACTATCCTTCGTTTAAATCCATATGGACCTGCCTGAGATCAAAATACCTTATCGTTGATAATATGATGTGGATTTCAAATTTCAAATACTTTCTCTTTTTCGGAGCAAAAAGAATTCAGCTCTGGCATGGTGTTGCTTTCAAAAGAATACATCTTGACGAACCCAAATATTTAGGCTTAAACCGTAGAATAAAAATTATTCTCAAATTAATGGGGTTCAGTCAGAAATTCCATTATTTAATATCAACCTCACCCTTTTATACCGAACATCTTTTTAAAAAGGCTTTTAAAGCCGGAAAAATCTTAGAAACAGGCTACCCCCGTAATGATATTCTAAAGAACCAAAAAAAATACGGAAAGCTCTCTTACATAAATACAGACACTAAAATCATAGATAAAATAAAAGAAAATAAAGATAGAGGAGCAAAGATAATCATCTATATGCCAACATTCAGAGACAGCGGAAGAGATTTCCTGAAATTCCTTGATCTTGCAACTTTTAACAAATTCGGATTAAGGAACAATTTTCTTTTCATATTCAAGCTTCATCCGGATACTTTGATAAAAAAAAGGGAGAGTTTAAATAATATAATGTTCTATGAAAGCTCAAA
>JALVQI010000034.1 GCA_027031485.1 Candidatus Aminicenantota bacterium
TTAAACTGATTCAAAGAGGTTGCACCATGTCTTTTAGAGAGTGGTGAACCGTCAGGACCCAAAACCATTGAAAGATGTCCAAAATCGGGCGGAGTCCATCCCATAGCCTCATAAATCTTTATCTGTTTAGGAGTGTTTGAAATGTGATCCTCTCCCCTTATCACAAGATCAACTTTCATATAGTGATCATCAACAACAACGGCAAAATTGTAGGCAGGAAGTCTGTTTGACCTTAAAATCACAAAATCTCCGAAAAGAGAAAGATCAAAGGAAATTTTACCTCTGATCACATCATTGTAAGAAAAATCCTTATCCTGAGGCATTTTAAACCTTATAACTGCCTTTTCTCCATTCTCAACTCTTTTCTTAGCTATCTCAGGAGGAATATTTCTACACTTACCTGAATATTTCGGAGGAAGTCCTTTGCTCAAAGCCTCCTTTCTCTCCTGTTCAAGTTCTTCGGGAGTGCAAAAGCAGTAGTAGGCTTTTCCCTCATCAAGAAGTTTATGTGCTATTTCCCTGTAAAGATCCAATCTTTCCGACTGTCTGTAAGGTCCATACTCTCCGCCTGTATCAGGGCCTTCATCCCATTCAATCCCAAGCCATTTAAAATCATTTATTAAAATTTCCTCATACTCTTTTTTTGATCTCTCTATGTCAGTATCTTCAATCCTTAGAATAAGTTTTCCTCCATATTTTTTTGCATGGAGATAATTAAAAAGGGCAGTTCTTGCATTTCCCACATGAACATAACCGGTGGGGCTCGGAGCAAATCTTAATCGCATTTTTATTCCTCCTACAATTTTTGATGTGTAAATATATATTATTTAAAGCTTTTGTTCAATAGAGAGAGAGTTTTTAAAAAAGGGAAAGAACAAATCTTATTGAGATAAAAGTTTTTCTAATTTTTTAATATCCTGATAATTTCTAATAATTAATTTATGTTTTGCTTTAAAATCATTAAAAAATTTTTTCTGTTTTTCCGTAAGATCAGCATCATATTTAACCTCTATTAAAATACCTTTCTCCAAAAAAAAGTCTATTTCAGTTTTGTTCTCAATAAGATAAAATGGCTCAAAATCCTTCAACTTTAAATACACATAGTTTTCAAAGGCTCTCCCTATGTTTTTATTAGCTGTAAAAATGTTTCTTATTCCGATATCCCCTGAATAAATCTTTTTAGGTGAAGAGATTTGTTGATTTAATTTTCCGTATCTTGGGACCAAATATATTAGGTATGTTTCTTTAAAATATTGTAAATATCTACTTATAGTTTCAGTTGAAATCTTTAAAACATTACTGAGCTTATAGATACTAACGGGGTTTCCCACATTGTTCATTAAAACCTTAAACATCTCTTTTACAACTTTATGATTTTTAATCATATAGCGAGCTACAATATCTTTATATAAAATATCATCAACAAGATTATGGAGATACTCTCTCTGCTTGGATAAAACATATTCAGGAATTCCTCCCGAAAGTAAAAACTCATGAAAATATGATTCTAACAATTTTTTATCCTTGTTTTTTATCTTAATTCCCTTAAATCTCAGATATTCATTAAAATCTAAGGGGAGTATTTCCATTAAAAAGCTTCTTCCGGTTAAAAAAGCCTTTTTATCCCTTAAAATAGAACTACTTGATGATGCAGCTATGATTTTAGTATCCTCTTTATCGTATAAATTCTTTAATTGTTGGTGAAATTTTTCCTTATAAACAATTTCATCAAAAAACAAATAGACTCTCTCATCTTTGGAAAGTTTATGAATTTTTCTGTAATCATTAACAATTTCAATAATAGATTTTTTTTCTAACAGATAATCATCTAAACTAATGTAAAAAATATTTTGAGGAGGAATACCCTTTTTAATCAAATTTTGAACCACAATCTTCATTAAAGTTGTTTTTCCTACTCTTCTGAGACCGGTCAAAAAAATTATTGAATGATATTTTAATTTATCCTCTATATGCTTTACTATCTCAGGCCTTTCTATAATATTATTTAGTTTAAAATCCTCTTCCCACCAGGGATTATACTCAAAATATATTTCTTCAAACATTTTTCCTCCGTTTTATTTTAAGCTAAACAAATAATTTTGTCAATAAACCTTTTGATACCGTCAAAAGAAACATGTCAAAAC
>JALVQI010000035.1 GCA_027031485.1 Candidatus Aminicenantota bacterium
TTGATGCTCATGGCTATCCTGATATCCCATGGGACACCTTCTGTGTTGATTTTTTTTGAAAATACTTATATATCATACTTCTTCACGCGGAGGTGTCCCAATCCTCTGTTTTTTTCGGACACTACTGGATGCCCCATTCAAACATTAAAATAAACAATTGACAAGATTAATTCATTTTTTTATTATCATTTATGAAAAATAAATTTTTAATCCTGATTTTTCTTTCCTTTTTAAATTTAAGTGTTTATCCTCTCACAAAGGATTATTCTCTAAAACTAAGATCATATTTCATCAATGATCAAAGAATCTTCTGGAGCGGAATGGAAATGAGCTTTGGTGTCGAGGGTTCTCTTTATCTTAAATTTTCAAAAAAGAATAAAAAGGACATTCTTTTTTCAGAAATAGAGATTTATTTAAATCAACCCTTCGGTAAAAATATTCTTACGGATGAAATGAGAAAAAAATATACCGAAACATTTAAAATAGATACAATTAAAATTTCAAGATTAAACATCGGCTATAAAAGAGGAAATTTTCTGCTTAAAATCGGAAAAGATATTTCAAATTTCGGAAAATTCCATTATCCCATTTTTATAAATAACTATCGATTTGCATCACCTTTTATCAGAAGTGAGGCAATACTTTTAAGGGAAACAGGAATATTTTTCAAATGGACACCTCTGTTTCTAAGTTTTGATCTGGGAATAGTAAACGGAGAGGAAGAAAAAGATACCAATTCATTTAAAGCCGGAATTGCAAGAATCGGATTAAATCTCTCATTTTTAACTTTTGGAGTTTCTGTTAAGGCCCAGGACGGAATAGGCTCGGAACAGCAGAAACTCTATAAAAATCATCTTGGTGTTGATTTTTCTCTTCATCACAAAAATGTTTCATTATCAGGGGAATTCATTTATGACCAATACGGATTTCATAAAGAGTTTGATGATTCAGAAATCTTCTGGCCCACAAGCTTCTATTACAGAGACACATTTTACAAATACAATACTCCGATAGAAGGAAAAGGGGGATATCTGAATTTGAAAATTGGTGAAGGGGAGAATTTGATAAATATCTCTTTCGGAGAATATTTGCCTCAGAAAATCGGGAATATCTATCATGATCAAGATGTAAAAAGATTAATAATAAAAATCAAGAAAAAAATAGACAAAAATTTTTCTTTATTCTTAATCGGGATTTCAGAGAATGAAAGAAAGATCAAAGAGCCATGGAGGGAGGGAGAAAAACCGTATGCTTTCTTAATAGGAGTGGAGTTTAAAAATGAAAGGAAATAGGAGAATATCACTATTAATATTATTCTTTATCTTTTTTAATCCCCTTGTTTTCTCTTCGGATAATGATAAAAAAGAGAAGCACAGGGAGCACTATTTTTATATGGAATACAACAGGGGAATTTCCTCGCACACTTCGGCCAATATACAACTAATTACCCAAAACCAAAATCTTACATTTTACAATGTTCCTCTAATTGATAACTCCTTTTTCCCTGATAATTCAATTTTTCCCAATGCTTTCTTTAAGCCTTTATTTAAAGGAGATATTGTGGGAGCAGTTAAAGCAACAACAGAACCATACTATGGAATCAGAATTTATCATTTTTTAAAATCTCGCCCGGAAATCGGTTTCGGAATTGATTTTATTCATTTTAAGGTTTTTTTGCCTGATGAAAGTCAAAAAGTTCACATAATAGGTACGATAGACAATAAACGGATAGATAAAAACGATGATATTCATAACTATTTTTATAGCTTCAATGTTTCTCACGGTGTCAATCATATTGGCTTATCTATTGTATACAGAAAGATGCTATTAAAAAATAGAAATTTCCCTGACGGAAAAATTCAACCTTTCGTCTCTTTCCACATAGCCCCCTGCATTCCTCACCACGAAGTGAAATTAAAAGATAGTGAGTTAATGGCTTATTCCTATCAGGTTAAATTTCCAAACTTTGGCTTTGGAATAGGATTAGGCTCAAGGTTTCACCTGGCAGAACATTTTGGATTATATATTGAGTATAAATACACTTACACTTTTCTAAGGAATCTTGTTTTTGACAATGGAGAGGGAAAAGTAAAGTTGAATTTCGGAGTTCACCATTTAATCTGGGGAATTTCATTGATTCTTTAAAGCTGAAAGAAAACTTTTCATTTAAAATAAGATTTACAATTTCTGATAAATAGTTTAAAATTTTTTATTAAGTCAGGAGGTATAATTATGGAGATAATAGAATTGAACAAAATAAAAGTGGAAGATTTACCTGAAATCCCTAACTTCAAATTAGAACCTTTATACAGTGGGATCCTGAAGGAAATGTATCTTGAGATGGGCTTTAAAAAGGTGAGATATCTTTTTTCTCCTTTTTACGCACTCCTGTATCCTGAAAACATTCCCCCCGAAGTAGACGAATTTATTTCAAGGAAAACAGAACTTCTGGATTTTCTTAAACTTTTCCTTGTAAATAGTCTTGTAAAATATTCTTTCTTAATTGAAGCCCACAGCTATTACATAGAGCAAAACGAATACACTTTAATAGCAAGGTTCAGAGAAAAGGATGCAAAATCCTTGAAATATGAAATTAAATATTATACAAATGATCCAGATGATATTGTTAGCTATTACGAAGATAAAATTTACATCGGAAGAGATTTTGTGAAATTGGATAGATTTAAAAGGATAAAATGCGGTCTTCTCGAGCACATTGATTCAGTCGGATTTGAGATAGAAAGACTCTTTGAGAAAGCAAAGGAGAAACTTCACAGAAAAGAAAAAGATATATACAATTTTCTTGAAGATATAAAGGCAATTGGTAAAGAATTTACCAATACCGGTGTAAATTTTTTAAATAATTTACCCGATGCTTTGATATTTGAAGAACTTACAGATGAACAATTATTAAAAGAGATATCTCAGAATACAAGGAAAATGAAACACAGGCTTATAGAAATAAGAGAAGACCTTAATGAACTCTCCTCCCTGTTAAGAAAAAGGGAAGAGCTTGATTTTGTAAGATATGTGGTAAAATTCAGGACAGATATTGTTAATCTGATAAACTATCTTAACTTTAAAATAATAGGACAGGTAGTAGATAGAATCTCAAAAATAGATTGATTGGACAATCACCAAATTTTTCCTTATAATAGAAGAGATGAGAATTCTTTTTGTAAGTGAAAAAGAGGAGCTAATAGATAAAATCATAAAAAAACTCCCTGATGATATTTACATAAATCACTATCCCTCTTTCGGAGAAATAAAGAAAGAGGAAGATAGGTTTGAATTGTCTGTTATAGAAATTTCAGCGGAACTTGAAGAAGAAATTCATAAAAATAAGGATATCGCTAATTTATTAAATAAATATTCCTTTCTCGTAGGAATTGTTCGTGAAAAAAATTTAAATATTGAAGATAACAAATTATTGAATTTTGACAAGATCTTTGTTCTTGAAAATGAGGATAAAGTTATTGAAAATATTTTAGAAATTGTAAAAGACTTCAGAGAAGAGGAGAGCAGTTTTCATAAATCACTATTGATTAAAAAGTTTAAAGAGTTCGGAATAATAGGGACTTCCAGAACAATTTTAGAAGTTTATAAAAATATAGAAAAAGTATCTCCCCTATCCGTAAGTGTTCTACTTATAGGAGAGAGCGGGACAGGAAAGGAGCTGTTTGCAAAAGCTATTCACATCCTATCACCAAGAAGAGACAAACCGTTCATTCCAATTCACTGCGGGGCAATACCTGAGAATCTTTTGGAGGACGAACTTTTCGGACATACAAAGGGCTCCTTTACAGGTGCTATAAATGATAAACCGGGAAAGTTTGAAATAGCAGACGGAGGAACTATTTTTTTAGATGAAATAAGTACTATGAGCCAGAATCTACAGGTAAAACTATTAAGAGTAATCCAGGAAAAGGAGATTTCAAGAATTGGTAGCAATACAATAAAAAAAGTTGATGTAAGAATTATCTCCGCTTCAAACCAGGATTTGAAAGAACTTGTAGACAAAGGAGATTTCAGAGAAGATCTGTTTTACAGACTTAATGTTTTTCCAATAATAATTCCTCCTCTCAGGAGAAGAAAGGAAGACATTCCAAAGATTGCCAATTATTTTATTAAGAAGTTTTGCGAGAATGAAGATATAGAGCAAAAACAAATATCTCTTTCAGCTTTAAATATCCTGAAAGAATATTCATTCCCCGGAAATATCAGAGAACTTGAGAATATTATAATAGGGGCAATCGTTAATGCAGGCCCGAGGAGAGTTATCCTTCCTTCGGATCTTCCCTCTTCCGTAAAAGAAGAAGCTGAAAAATCAAAGATTAACAATCAAATTGAAGAGACCGAACTGGATGATAATTTTTCTCTTCAGTCCTTTGTAAGAGAGATGGAGAAAAAGTTAATACTTCAAAGTCTTGAAAAAACAAACTGGAATAAAAAAAGGGCGGCTGAACTTTTGAGAATCAAGAGAACAACACTTATTGAAAAAATAAAAAAATTAAATATAAACAAGTCTTGACAAAGGAATTCTAAAGTGTTAAAAATAACTGGAGGTTTCAATGAAAGAAAAAAGGAAATTTAAGAGATTACCAAAAAAGTCTAAACTTTTATATAAATTTTTAAAATTTTCTCCGGAAGGCTCCGAACTAAGGGAAGCTCAATATAAAGATGTGGGAGGGGGTGGAATCTTATTTGAAACAGAAGAAGAAATCCCAATCGGGACTTTACTAAAAATAGAATTTGACCTTCAAGGATGGCATAAATATTATCCGGGATTTTTTAAATTTGATCAGACCTCGATCTCAGAACCAATTACTGTCGTTGCGCAGGTTGTAAGGGTTCGGGAGATTGAGAAAAACAAAAAGTATGAAATCGGGGTTAAGTTTGTAAATATAGACGAAAGCTACAGAGAGGGTGTGATAAACTTCATAGAAGCAAACTTTGGTAAAAAGGAGGGCTAATGAATGGAAATTTAAGTGGAACTAAAAATGAAGTTTTAGCTGATGATACTGTCTTCCAGGTAGTGGGATTTAAACTTGAAGATGAGGAATTTGTCATAGACATTTTAAAAGTTCAGGAAATCATAAAGATGATTGACATAACACCTCTTCCGAATGCACCCCACTATGTAAACGGAGTAATAAATCTAAGAGGGAAAGTTATTCCCGTAATCTCACTTAGAAAAAGATTTGGCTTTGAAGACAGAGTGAATGATAATTTAACCAGAATTATAGTGGTTGAAATAGATAAAAAATTAGTTGGATTCATAGTTGATAAAGTAACGGAAGTTTTAAGAATTCCAGCTTCATCAATTGAACCTCCTCCTCCACTTGTGAGCAAAATAGGTTCTGAATATTTAAAGGGAGTGGGAAAAATCGGAGATAGGTTATTAATAATTCTTGAAGTCGAGAAAATATTATCAACGGATGAACAAAAAGAAATAAATAATTCTTTATAGGAGGATAAAGTATGAAAATTTTGGTAGTGGATGATTCTTTAACAATGAGAAGAATAATAAAGAACAGTCTTACAAAAATAGGCTATACAGATATAGCAGAAGCTTCTAATGGTGTTGAAGGCCTGGAAGAATTTGAAAAAGGCGGAGTGAATCTAATCTTAACCGACTGGAATATGCCGGAGATGGACGGCATGACATTTGTTACCAAGTTAAGAGAAAAGGATCCCGATATTCCGATTTTGATGATCACGACAAATGCGGCAAAAGAGGATGTGTTAGAAGCTTTCAAGGCAGGAGTAAGTGATTATATCGTAAAGCCATTCACACCTGATGTACTGAAAGAAAAAATAGAAAATGTTTTGAAAGGTTGAGAAAACTTATTTTATCTTTTTTTTTTCTTTAATAGTAAGTGTAAACTTAGCTTTCTCAAATTCAACAAATAATATAATAAAGAAAATTGAAAGTGCAAAAAGCATGGAATTCAGTTTTATCCAAACTTATGTCTCAAAAGAGGATAATTCAAGACTTTCCGAAGCAGGAAAAGCATATTATTCAAACAATAATTGGAGATGGGACTATTTCGGAGAAGACAGACGAATTTACATAATTAATAAAGAAAAAATATATGAAATCTCTGAAGACGGGAAAGAAGAAATTAATATGGATCGAGAAAAATTTAATAATAGCATACTTAATTTTATAAAAAGACCCTCTTACTTTCTAAAGAAAAGGAAAACTTCAAAAATGGGAAGTAAACTCATTATTTACGGAGAAAAAGATGATAGTTTTAAAAAAGTTATAATTAGCTTTTCAAGATATGCAATTAAATCAATTCTGATTTTTGATTTGGAAGATAATATAATTGAATTTACTATAAAAGACATAAAATTAAACATCCCGATTTCTGAAAAAATTTTCAATATAACAAAATTAAACTAATATCGTATAAATTATGTTGAAGAATGAGAAGGAGCTTTTAAAAAGATGCTTAAAGGGAGACAAAAAAGCAATGGAAACGATTGTAATTAACTATCAAAAACCCATATTTAATTACTTCTATAGAAACATAAGAAATAGAGAAATAGCTTCTGACCTTACTCAGGATATATTTTTAAAAGTTTTCTCAAATTTAAAAAAATATAATTTCTCATATAAATTCAGTACATGGATTTATACTCTTTCGCACAATCATTTAATCGATTATTACAGGAAGAAAAAAAACATAAGTTTTTCCACTTACAGTCATGATGGAAACGATTCTCTTGATTTTCCTGACGAAAGAAACCTGACAAAAGAAGAAGAGATGATAGAAAATGAGGTAAAGGATAAAGTCTGGAAATCTGTTGAGCTTTTACCGGAGGAATACAGAGAGTTAATAATAATGAGATATGTTAATGGCTTAAAGTATGAAGAAATTTCAGAAATTCTTAAAATCCCGATGGGAACCCTAAAAAACAAAATCTTCAGAGCGAAAAGAAAACTTATAAATTTAATTAAAGAGAGCGAAAAATGAGAGAAAAACATTTAACGGAAAAGGAAATATTTCTTTTTTTGGAAGATAATTTAAAAAAAGAAGAAAGAGGGAAGATAGAGGAACACCTAAACCACTGTCCTGTGTGTCAGAAAGAGATAAAAGAAATGATAGAAATAGAAGAATCACTAAAAAAACCCATTCTCATCGAACCACCCAGAATTCTCTTAAATAATATAATGGAAAATTTAACAGTGAATAAAAAAATAAAATTTGAGGAGCTTTTTATATCTCTTTTCATAGCTTTTTCAAGCATTATGGCAATCCTTTTGTACCTGATATCTACGAAAGGCATCAATACCTTAATAAACCTGATTTTTAGGAAAGTGAACATAGCCTTTTTCATAAAGAACGGAGTATCAAATTTCAATGAAATGTTACATGTAATTAAAAAATTGTTTTTCATTCTCTTGGAGTCACCGATAATCAGGATAAACAATCATCCTGATACTTTTAAAATAGTAGAATTTGCAATCCTAACAATTATTTTATTGGGAATAAGCATATGGAAAAAAGATGTTGTTTTAAAGAGGAGAAAATGAAAAGATTAATTATATTTTTTTTAATTCTATTTATAATCCCCATGGGATTTCTTTACTCTCAAAAATCAAACAATTACAAAGATAATATAATTAAATTCGGGGGTAATTCTGAGTACACGGGAACTTTTGAAAAAGATATTGTGATTATCGGAGGTAAAATTTCACTTAAGGGGGAAATAAAAGGAGATGTTATCGGCATGTGGGCAACAATAGAAATTAAAGACAAATCCATTGTCCACGGTGATATAATTTTGATTTCAAGCAAACTTAAAAAAGAAAACAGTGTTAAGATAAGAGGGGCAATTACTAAATTAGGCTCTGTAAAAGAAATAAAAAAATTCACGAAACTAAATATAAGCAAATCATCCTCTGAGATAACCTTTTCTCTTCTTTTATCCTTTTTCTTCTGGTATGTGTTTATTCTTGTGGTTTACGCATTAATACCAGACCAAATTGAAAGCATGGCAAAGAATATTAAAGAGAAAACGGGGAAAAGCTTAGGTTTTGGGATTCTTATCTATTTCACAATTATATTTCTAATACTGATTTTTGCTATTTTAAGCCTCTTCTTAATCGGGATTCCATTTTTAATTTTAATGGCTCTTTTGATATTGATTTTAAAGGGGATCGGAAGGGCAAGCATGAGTTACATTTTTGGTTATTCTTTTTCAAAAAGTATTAAATTAGAAAACTTACCCACAGCTTTAATTCTTGCAATTGGTCTCATTATTATAACACTTATAAAATCCATTCCAATATTGGGAGGATTACTGCTCATATTATTAGATTCAATTTCATTTGGAGCCATTTTTCTATTCAAATGCAAAAAGTGTTAACCCTATAAAGAAAATAGTAAGGAACTATTAGAAAACTTGACGAGATTTCATTTAAATGTTATTTTAATTTTGTAATTGGAGGAATGAGATGGCATTAATAAATTATCCTTTAAAAGAAATGACCATAAAAATTGTTTATTATGGTCCCGGACTTTCCGGGAAAACCACAAGCTTAAAATATATATACGATAACTTGCCGGAAAAGAAGAAGGGAAAAATTGTTACCCTTGCGACCGAGGGGGATAGAACATTTTTCTTCGACTTTCTTCCGATAACAACAGGTAAAATCGGAGCATTCAACACAAGAATTCAACTTTACACAGTCCCGGGACAGGTCTTTTATGAAAAAATAAGAAGAATGGTTCTACAGGGAACAGATGGAGTTGTTTTTGTGGCAGATTCCCAGGAAACAGCGCTGGATGCAAACAAAGAAAGCCTGAGCAGTTTATTCAGAAATTTAAAAGTTAATAATATCGAGGTCGAAGAAATTCCAATTGTTTTTGCTTATAATAAAAGAGACTTACCAAATATTCTTCCCGTGTCAACACTAAATAAGGAATTAAATGAAAATAATTATCCCTACTTTGAAACCTCTGCTATAACGGGCGAAGGCATCATGGAGACTCTTCGAAAAGCTCTCGAGCTCACTATTAACAGCGTAAAACGAAGATATAAATTTCAAACCGACTCGGATAGAGAGGAAACGATAATCTTCAAAGAAGAGGATATTTCAAAAGAAATTGAAAAAGAGGGAAATTCACATAAAGCTTCCAACGAACCATCATCTACGGAGGCTTTTCCCAAAGAAGATTTTTATTCTCACAATGAACCTACAATCAATATGGAAGATATTGATGAGATCTCACCTATTGATGAATATGATCTTGAACTTGAAGATTCTGACATTGAAGAAGCAGAAGAATTATTAAAAAAAGAGGAAAAGATGAAGGACTGGAGAAAAGAAGATAATAATTTGGAAATAGATGAAACACTTGTTTCCGAAAGTAAGGATATATTAGAAGATAATGATGAGCCAATCTCAATAGATAAAATATCGGAATTGGCTGAAGAGTTTGATAATGAAGAAGAGAATTTATCTGACCTTCTCTCAGGGGAAGCGGTTCCCTCCGAAGAAAACTTAACGGGGAAAAAAGAAGAAAGTTCTGAGATGATAAAAAAAAGTGATATTAGTGTGAAATTAATGGAAAATATCTCAATCAAAAAAAATAAGTTAATTATTCCAATTGAAATAAAGGTCAAAGATATAATAAAAAAAATTGAGTTGAAACTGGAGATTTCGTCAAAGTAAAATAGATGAAAATCCGGAAAATTCCAGTCAACTTAATTAAAGAGGCAAACACAAGGCTATCATTAAACTACAACCCGGAAAATCTCGTAGAAAGTATCAAAAAGTTCGGGATTATCAATCCCGTGAAAATTATCAAGAATGGAAAACAGGGTTTTCTCCTGTTTTCAGGGTTTCGCCGTTTTTCAATCGGAAAGAATTTTCTGAATGAAATACCCGCGATAGTTTTTGAAGAGAGTTTATCTCCATGTGAAATGATAGTTTCCAATATAAAAGAAAATTTGGCCGTAAGAAAGCTTTCCTTTTACGAAAAAATAAATATAATTAAGAAAAAAGAAATTTTTCAATGTGACTTGAGCAAACACCCGTTTATTAAATCTATTCTTAACAATGAAAAATTGAAAAGCATAGCTAAAAGAGATTATCCTGAAATAATAAACATCTACCTTGACACAGGTGAGTTAGATAAAAAAAGCGCTTTGAGTTTAAGATTTTTCATTAACAAAGAGTTAGAGCTTATCTCCAGAACCTTTAAAAATATCCATTTTACAAGATCTGAAAAACAAATTCTCATAGATCTCCTTTTAAGAATAAAAGAAAAGGAAAAAGAAATTAAGACCTTTTTAGAAAAAGAAAATAAAAAAGAGATATTGGAAGCTTTAAAAAAAGAGGTCTATCCTTTTACAGCCAAATTAGAAAACAAATTTCAGACTTTGAATAAAATAATAAAAAGTGGAAAATTGAAACATTATCCTTACTTTGAATCCCCCGTATTAAGGTTAGAGGTAGAGTTTGAGGATTTTTCGGAGCTCAAGAAAAAGATAGAAACTATAAGGAAAAATTTAAAAAATCTTTCAGGGAGATGGTATGAAGATTGATTATCTTTTTGTTTCAAAGGAAGCTTTGAATTATCCAATTACACAAAAAATCATTAAAGGGAGAAAATACGAAATTTCCACTCTTGACCAAATAAGAGAAAAATTAAACACCGGAAAGATAGAGAAAAGCAGAGCCCTTTTAATATCAACATTCCCCGGAAATTTTATTAAGGATTGTCCATGTACTCCGGGATATGTCTCCTGCGGATATAAAAATATTAACTTTGCTTACAACTGCCCTTTAAACTGTTCCTACTGTATTCTTCAGGAATATTTAACATATCCGGTCCTTACTCTGTTCGTAAATATTGATAAATTGAAGAATGAAATAAATGAATATAAAAAATCTCACAGATATATAAGAATAGGAACAGGAGAATTAACAGATTCTCTGATATGGGAAAAACTTTACCCTTTTTCACAATGGTTTATAAATCTTTTTCAGGAATTCAAAGATATAATTTTTGAATTCAAAACAAAAACAGATTTCATAGAAAACTTTCCGGAATTAAACAATAATGAAAATATTATCGTCTCTTTTTCCTTAAATCCTGAACAACTAAAAGGAGAAGAGCTTTATTCAGCAACCCCCCAAAAGAGAATTAAAGCTATGGAAAAACTCATTAAAACTGGCTATGCAGTGGGGATTCATTTTGATCCTTTGGTTGAGCATAAAAACTGGAAACAAAACTATAAAACTCTTATAAAAGATATATTCAACTCAATACCTCCGAAAAAAATAGCGTGGATAAGTTTAGGCTCTTTAAGATTTACCAAAGACTTGAGATGGAAGATAAAGGATAATCATCCCAATTCAATCCTTTTAAAGGGAGAACTCGTAGAAGGTTTTGATAAAAAGTATCGCTACCCCTTTCTTCTTAGAGAAAAACTTTACGGAGAAATGATAAGATTTCTGAAAGAATACGGGTCAGAGAATTTACCCATATATTTTTGTATGGAAAGTGAAGAGATGTGGAAAAGGCTTTTAAAAATTGAACCAAAAACAGAAAAAATAAACAAATATCTGTATGAGTCAGCAAAAAGAGCCTTAAAAACCAAGATTTAAACTCTTATATCTATCGCACTTTCTCCGGAATCAATTCTTTCTTCAAAAAACGCTTCAAATTCATTACCTTTCGAAATATTAAATTTTGTTAAAATGGAGTCAAAGTAAGGAGTTAAACTTTCTTTAAGCGATTCAATTTCTTCGCTCAATCTTTTTTTTGAATCCTCATTTTCAGTCAAGAATTCCAGATGAAGAACTCTTCCCACCTTTTTGAAATTTATTATTAATCTTCCCAATGAACTCATATTTAGCAGAAGAGAGACTCTGTCCAGTTTAAAGTTTTTCCCTTTATTCTCCCTTTTGTAATCCACCCTAGCAAAATTCAACTTATTGGCAAATGAAGAGAATATCGGAATTATAAAACTTGTGATATTTAGTGAAGGATTATGTGCAGAACTTTCTTTTAAAGAAAGATTGTGCTTCTTTATAAGTTCAACAGATTTTATCAACCTATTCAACTCCTCCTTTACCGATTCGGAAATTTTCAAGGATAACTCTTTATCCCCTATAATCTTTTCTTTTAATATTTCAAACTCACCTTTTTCCCTCAACAGAGTTTTAATCTCTTCCTGATTTTCATTTAATACATTTTCCAGAACTTTTTTTATGTTTTGTTCTGAAAGCTTTTCCATCTCTTTTTCGGAGAATGAAGAAACCAAAAATTTTATTATCTTTAATAGTGAATTCTCTCCCTTAGAATTTATAAATTCAAGGATATTGTTTTTTACCTGAGCTTGAAATTCCGGGGAAGCTGGTTTTACAAGAATGTCTTTTAAAATTTTCTCCGCAGAAATTTTATCAATTTTTTTTGAATCGACAAGAAATTTTAAGTTTTCAAAGGATTTTTCAACATCCGCTGTCAATTTTGAGCTCTTTAAAGCTTCTTTCACAATCCTAATAACATTCTCATTAACCTCACTTTCTCTGACAAGCTCGAATTTTATATTTTTCCCCTTTTCAACAACTCTCAAGGTTAACTCATCTCCAACATTTACATTAAACTTTACCCTTGCTTTTATCCTGAATCCACTTAAATCTAAAAGAGACTCTTGCCCTTGCTTGGCCAAAACTTTTGCTTTCACCTTATCTCCGACTTTCAAAGCCTTAATATTAAAGAGAGTTTTTTCAAGTTCTGAGATTCTTATTCTTACCTCAAATGGAATTTCTTTAACTATTACTTTCATCCTTTTACCACCAAAATGGGTCTTAATTTTGCAACTTTGATCGAAATTCCGGCTTTTTCTATGGTATCCACCACCAGAGAAACATCTTTATAAGCTTCTGGCATCTCTTCCATTATTGTTCTTCTGCTGTCGGATCTGACAAAAATTCCCTTCTCCTTCAACTCTTTTTCTATTGATCTTCCTTTCGCTTTTTTAACGGCCTTGTGTCTGGACAAAACCCTTCCCGCACCATGGCAAGAGGTTCCGAAACTCTCTTCCATGGCTTTTTTTGTTCCTGTTAAAACATATGAATATCTACCCATATCACCCGGAATCAACACAGGTTGTCCAATCTCCCTGTAAATATCAGGAATCTCAGGGTGCCCCGGAGGAAAAGCTCTCGTTGCTCCTTTTCTGTGAACAGCAACTGTTTTTTTCTTTCCGTTGATTTTATGTTCCTCCTTTTTAACAATATTATGAGCATGGTCATAAATCAATTCCATCCCCAATTTATCATATGATTTTCTAAAAACTTTTTCAAAACTTTCCCTGACCCAGTGCATAATAACCTGTCTGTTAACCCACGCAAAATTTGCAGCGGAAGCCATCGCCTTCAAATAATCCTGCCCCTCCCCTGACTGAATAGGAGCACATGCAAGTTCTCTGTCAGGAAGCTCTATATGATATTTTTTAATTGCACTTTCCATTACCTCAATATAGTCAGAAGCCACCTGATGACCAAATCCCCTTGAACCTGTATGTATCATCACAGTGATCTTACCTTTAAATAATCCCATAACCTCAGCCTTTTTATTATCATAAATTTCTTCAACCACCTGAACTTCAAGGAAATGATTACCTGAGCCGAGAGTTCCAATTTGCTTTTTCCCTCTATCAAAAGCTTTTTTACTCACCTTTGATGGATCAGCTCCATCCAATTTTCCGGAAGACTCGGTTCTTTCCACATCCAGAGGCTCACCAAAACCATTTTCAACAGCCCACTTACTACCATTAACCACTAAATCTTCCATCTGAGTGTTTGACAATTTTAATTTCCCCGTGGAGCCCACACCAGACGGGATATTTCTAAACAGGATATTTAAAAGTGAATCTTTTACCTTTATAATGTTCTTTTCCTCAAGATCGGTTTTAATGAGCCTTACTCCGCAGTTTATATCGTATCCAACTCCTCCGGGAGAAACTATTCCCTCATACCAATCCGTTGCAACCACACCACCTATTGGGAGACCATATCCATAATGTATATCAGGCATTGCTATTGAAGCTTTAACTATTCCCGGCAAAGTAGAAGCATTAACCACCTGCCTTATAACATCCTCCTCAAAAGCACTCTTGTAAAGTTCCTCTGTCATGAAAACCCAGCCGGGCACTCTCATACCGGGAAAACTTCCTACCGGAATCTCAAATTTATAATCACTAATCTTTTTTAATTTGTCTTTCATCATTGCCTCCTTCAAAATTTTACATTAAAGAGACACTATTTTCAAATAAAAAGATAAAGGTATAAGAAGTAAAGGGGTAGAGTGTAAGCCGAATTCTGTCGTGAGAGGTCATTAATCTGAGGTCATGGTTACCCATAACCTTTTGCGGCTTACCCGGGATATCGGGCGGGCAACCCTTAACATCCCTGTTTAGCCTTGCTCCGGGTGGGGTTTGCCATGCCTCCACCATTACTGGTAGAGCGGTGAGCTCTTACCTCACCTTTTCACCCTTGCCCCGCCCCAACTTTGGGAGGGTATAACCCCCCAAAGTTGGGGCGGGGCGGTTTGTTTTCTGTGGCACTTTCCTTTTTGGCATCATAACCAAAACCCCGCATTACGGAGCACCCTGCCCTCTGGAGTTCGGACTTTCCTCCTCAACATCATGTTGAGGCGACCTCTCCTCTACCCCTTTACTTCTTATACCTAACTCCTTTATCTTTTTCATTAGATTCACCCTTGACATACCGATCTCTCTTGCTGTTTTTGCAACATTATAATTATAAAATTTTAGCTTATACTCTATAAATCTTTTTTCGGCTTCATGCAAATAAACTTTATAATTTTTAAAATTTTTCGGTTGAGGGAATGAGAAAGATGGGTCTTCAAAAATAGAAAAGATGCTCTCAAGCTTTACTATTTGATCCGGTATAAAGACATAAACTCTCTCCACAAAATTCCTCAGTTCTCTGACATTACCTTTCCAATCCCTTCCTTTCAAGTACTCTAAAAGTTTTGGTTCAAACTTCTTCTCCTCCATACCCAATTCAATCGAAAATTTTTTTGAAAAATAATTGATTAACAAAGGAATATCTTTCTTTCTATCTCTCAAAGGAGGAACTATCAGCACAACAACATTTAACCTATAATAGAGATCTTCCCTGAATTTTCCTCTTTTTATTTCCTCCGTTAACTCCTTATTTGTTGCAGCAAGCACTCTCACATCAATGTTCTCCGCTTTGTTTTCACCTATTCTCTGGATTTCTCCATTCTCAATAACCCTTAAAACCTTTGCCTGTGCTCTGAGGGAAAGATCCCCTATCTCATCAAGAAAAATAGTTCCCTTGTCCGCTTCCTTAAATTTCCCGACCTTATTCTCTATGGCACCTGTAAAAGAACCCTTTCTATGCCCGAAAAGCTCACTTTCAACAAGTTCTTCAGGTATGGCAGCACAATTCAGGTGAATAAAAGGGTTAAACTGTCTCCGACTATATAAATGAATATTCCTCGCAACCAATTCTTTTCCTGTCCCGCTCTCTCCCAGGATTAATACAGTAGAGTTTGTTTTCGCAACTTTTTTGATCTGCTCCTTCAATCTCTTGATCCCCTCAGATTCACCCACTATTTCATACCTTTTTCTGCTCTCCTCTATTTTCTCAAAGCCTATTTTTTTTAGCTGATATCTCTCAAAAGCATTTTTTACGGTGATTAAAATTCTCTCTGATGAAAAAGGTTTCTCAATAAAGTCAAAAGCTCCCAATTTGGTGGACTGAATTGCAAGCTCAATATCTGCATAACCCGTTATAATGATAACCTCGCTCTTTAGATCTTTTTCCTTTACCAATTTTAAAATTTCCATTCCATTTCTACCGGGGATTCTAATATCTAACACAATAACTTCCGGCCTTTCCCTCTCTATTAACTCCATTCCCTTTATCCCATCCTCAGCTTCAAGAATAGTATAAGCTTCCCTTTTAAAGATGTTTTTCAATGATTCTCTGATTCCTGTTTCATCATCAATAATTAATAGCTTCATCTTTTATTATAACATTAATAGTAAAGTTTTGGGAGAATTCCCTTTGCCCCCAAAAATCGGGAAAGTGGTATGCAGGGGCTGATCTATATGTTCGCCCGAAACAGAATATAAAAATTGCAATAATAGGTTTACGGGTAAACACATAGCTTTATCTCTACCATTTCTATATTAATAATATTCTTAGGGGCGATTCATGAATTGCCCCTACAGTCAATTATATTTAATATTTTAAAATAAAAAAAATAACTAACGGCAATAAACCAACAATCTTCAAAACCAGCTCAATTTTCAAGGATTATAAGAAAGCTGTAAAATCAAGACATCAAATTAATCGGTAAATCCTCATTATTTAAATAAATAACACCTCTTTTTGAAGAAAATAGTATATTAATACTTTTTACAATAACTCTAATCCGGTAAGCCTCTTTTAAAAGGGAAGCTATTTCGGGACTAATTTCCCTGTTGGGTGCAAAAGCTTTTACGGAAGGTAAACTTGAAATAAACAGAATCATGGTTTCTTTCCCTCTTTTTTTTAATTTTATTAAATCCTCAATATGCCTTTCTCCCCTTTTAGACGGAGCATCCGGATAAAGAGCAAAATCTCCTTTTATCATAACAGCACTCTTAACTTCCACAATCACCTTTCTTCCGTCTTTATTTAAAATATAATCAAAAGTTGAATTTAAGTATTTAGGATTTCTTTTGAATTCAAAACCTCTAAACTCCTTAAATATTCCTTTCTCCACGATCTTTTCAAAAGCTTTCATATGTAAAGAGGTGTCTAAAATACTCAATCCATCCTCCTCTTCCCCGGAGGCAAATATACGGTATTTTAAGGATTTTCCATTAATCGGTATGCAAAAGCATTTGTTTCCTTCAATAAAAAAATCCTTTAATCTTCCGGTATTGTTCGTATGAGCTTCCCCTACCCTTCCATTTACTATAACTTCAACAACAAACCTGTTCTTTCTCCTAATAAACACACATTCAAAATAATTGGAAATTTTCAAAAGTTCTATCATTTAAACAAAGGAAATTCTATTATTACCATCGCACCTCCCTCCACCTTGTTTTCAAGGGTAATTCTTCCCCCGTGTTCAATTATAATCTTTTGGGCAAGAGTAAGCCCAAGACCACGATGCTCTTTAGTATATTTTGTTGTATAAAAAGCATTAAAAGCCTCATTAATATCTTCAAAGCCTCCTCCATTATCCTCAATAATTAGAATCAATGAACCATCTTCCTCTTTCAATTTTACCGATATCTCCTTTTCCTTCACATACTTGTTTTCTTTTAGCTCCTCGACAGCATTATCTAATATATTTGTTACGGCCACTGATATTTGATGAAGATTCCCAAAAAATTTAACATCTTTTTTAACATCCACATTAAATTTAATATCTCTGTTTCTTCCCCTGAACTCTTCAACTTTTTCCATCAAAAGCTTGGAAAGATCAAAGTGCCCCTTTGTGGTTATTGAGCTTGATACAAGAACTTTTAATTCAGACAGAAGCTTAAAAATATCTTCAATCGACGCATAGATTTTCAAAACTCTTTGCTTTGTTTTTTTATCAACTTTCTGTTCTATAAGCTCTGTTTCTATTTCATTTCTCAATTCCTCCAAAGGTTCTTTTAATTCTCTTTGAAGATCTTCAAAAACCCTGCCATAAACAAGAAGATTATCCGAAAAAACAAGATCATCCTCCGCTCTTAAAATAGCTTTTTTAAGACTACTATATTCCTTAAACTCATGTTCAAATCTTTCTTTCTCCCTTTTTAAAATTGTTTCTCTTTCATTCTTAAGTTTTACCAATTCTTCACTTTTTTCAAAAACTTCCATTAAAAGCCTATTTATCTCCAAAACAGCTGGCAAAATATCTTCTGTCCAATTTAAATCCAGAAAATCCCTCCCTTTCCTTTCCCTTAATTTAGTTACTAATCTTTTCATCTCTCTTTCCTTAGCATTAAAAACATAAGAAATTAAAAGGATGAAAAAGGGGAAGAAAAGAATATCCATTAATACGAAGAATCTTTTAAATGAATCAAGTGATTTAAAAATGTTCTTTTTTAAAATTCCAATTGTGATTTTCCCTAAAAATTTTCCATTTTTCTTATAACTGTATTCACAAACCAAATACTTTTCTCTTAAAATTTTATCATTATTAATATCTTTAAGGTCAGCCTCATTAGAAACTAATTTTATATCAAAAAGGCTATCAGGGAAAGGGAAATGGATAACAATAAGATCAATCGGTTTAAAGAAGATTTCTTTAGCTGCTATTTCAATATTTGAATAGTCAGAATATTCAAAGCTCGCACCTGTGGCACCCATGAAAGTCGTCCCGAAATTAACAAGTTCCTTATGATTTCTCTCTATTAAAGTTTTTTTATATATATTCAAAGAAAAAAGATAGAAAGCAAGCGAAGAAATAAGGTAGAATATAAAAAAAAACAGGAAGACTTTCGCCCTCGGAGAAATCTTATTCATCATTAATTCGCACATATCTATAATCAATATAACGCATAAGGGGGGGAGAAGAAAAGCTTACCTTTTTATCAACAAAATAGATAATATAGCTGTTTGCTATTGGAATAAATGGCATATCCTTATCTAAAATATTAATAATAAAATTCATTGCTTTCCATATATCTTTAACCTTGTCCTTAACAAGAGCTCT
>JALVQI010000036.1 GCA_027031485.1 Candidatus Aminicenantota bacterium
AGGAGACCTCTCCCGCTGCATACAGTCTCTTTAAGGTTGTTCTCCCTCTTGTATCAACCTTTACTCCTCCACAGGAGTAGTGTGCCGCCGGGACGACGGGAATAGGCTCTTTTGTTATGTCAACTCCATATCTTTTACATGTCTCATATATATGGGGGAATCTATCCTTTACATCTATTTTTATATTTGAAAGGTTAAGAAGGACATAATGATCTCCGTTTTTTAACATCTCCTCGTATATTGCCCTTGTGACAACATCTCTCGGGGCAAGGTCTTTGAGTTTAGAATAATTTTTCATAAAGGCCTCGCCCTTTCTATTTATCAATATTGCTCCCTCTCCCCTTACCGCTTCTGAAATCAAAAAGCTATCCGCATCTCTATGATAAAAAGATGTAGGATGAAATTGGACATACTCCATATTAATCAGATTCGCACCTGCTCTGTATGCCATAGCATAACCATCTCCCCTTGCCACCGGTGGATTTGTTGTGTGTAAAAAGATTCTTCCAAGACCTCCACTGGCTAAAATAACAGCTCTGGAAAAAATCCTAACAACCTTTTTCTCTTTTTGAAGTAGAACATAAGCTCCCATAACCTCTGCATCTTCGTATAGACTCAATGGATTGGTGGAATGGTGATGCTTTGTAATAAGGTCTATGGCTGTGGCTTTTGTTAGAAATTTAACGGTTTTTAACTTTCTGACATTTTTATCAAGAGTTTTTTCAATTGCTTTTCCTGTTTCATCCTTTGCGAAAAGGATTCTTCTTCTTGAATGATTTCCCTCCTGAGTGTAAAGAAGCTCACCATTTTCATCCTTTGAAAAGGGGACATTAAGCTCATTTATTAAAAAATCTTTTACTAATTTAACTCCTCTTTTTACAATAATATCCACAGCATCCGGATTTGAGATACCGGCTCCGGCGCTGATAATATCGTTTTTTAAAAGTTCCGGCTCATCATCGGGTCCCAGAGTGACTATTCCTCCTTGAGCATAAAGAGTGTTGGATTCAGAAAGCTCTTTTTCTTTTGAGATAACAATCGTATCAATATTCTCTTTTCCTAAAAAATAGGCAGCTGTAAGACCAGCAATACCTGAACCGATAATTAACACATCTGTTGAAACAGGATCTTTCATTTTTTTATTAAGAGAGAAAAATCGGAATTTTTAAAGGAGTGGGTTAATGCACCTGAGGAGACATAATCGGCTCCTGTCAAGGAGTACTCTTCAATATTGCTTTCATTAACTCCTCCCGAAATCTCAAGTTCTCTCCTTCCTCCATTTATTTTTACTGCTTCTCTGATATCTTCAAGGGAAAAATTATCAAGCATTATTCTATCAACCTTAAGGTTCAAAACCTCTTTAAATTCCTTAAGATTTTTCACTTCAACCTCTATCTTTATATCTTTTGATCTCTTTCTTATTCTATCAACAGCCTCCTTTATGGAGTTGAAGAAAATTAGATGATTCTCTTTCAGCATTGCCATCTCTTCAAGATTCATTCTGTGGTTATGTCCCCCGCCTGTTTTAACAGCATACTTTTCAAGGTGTCTAAAACCGGGAGTGGTTTTTCTTGTATCCAGAACCTTAATCCTTCCCTCTGTTTTTTTCACAAGAGAATTAGTCTTAGTGGCAATACCAGAAAGATGGCCTAAAAAATCAAGGGCTGTCCTCTCTCCCTTTAGAATGATTCTTACATCTCCCTCTATTTCAATGATTGTGTCCCCTTTTTTAAACTCATCCCCATCTTTAAATTTTGTTTTAAATTTTATGTCCTTTCCAATTGTTAAAAAAACCTCTTTAAATATATCAAGGCCGCACAAGATTCCGTCGGATTTAGCCATAACAATAGCCTCTGCCTTTCTATACTCCGGAAATAGGGAGTTTGTGGTAATATCATTTTCAATATGGTCTTCCTCAAGAGCCATTCTTATTAATTCTTTTGTTCTTTTGTTTATAATATTCATAGAATATTTTATTTCATTTTAATAAAAAGGTCAAAAGAGATGTTACCATTAGCTGGAAAATTAGAAATTGTTATGGAAGAATTAAGGAACTTCAACTCCTGAGAATATCTCCCTTATTATATCATCGGTGGTTAAATTTTCAGCTTCAGCTTCAAAGGAGAGAATAATTCTATGCCTTAGAATATCGTATCCTATCTCTTTAATATCATCCGGAATAACAAATCCTCTTCCTTTTAAAAATGCAAGAGCTTTTGAACCTTTTAGAAGGTAAAGGGAAGCTCTTGGAGATGCCCCGAAGTCTATATATTTTTCAAGAGCAGAGAGATTGTATTTTTCAGGATATCGTGTTGCGAAAACTATCCTTAAAATATAATCCTTAATCCCTTCATCCACATATATTTGCTCTATTGTCTTTTTTACATTTAGAATTTCTTCGGGTTTTATAACCTTTTTTATTTCAATATCATAATCTTTTTCGTAAAGGTCAAGTATTTTCCTTTCCTCTTCAAATTCAGGATAGTCTATCTTTAATTTTAGCATGAACCTATCGGTTTGAGCTTCAGGTAAAGGGTAGGTTCCCTCCTGCTCTATGGGATTTTGAGTTGCCATTACAAAAAAAGGGGAGGGAAGTTTATGTGTTTCTTCTCCTATGGTAACCTGTTTTTCCTGCATGGCTTCAAGCATGGCGGATTGGACTTTGGCAGGAGCCCTGTTAACCTCATCGGCAAGTAATACATTGGTGAAAATAGGTCCCTTTTTGGGATAAAATTCACCGCTTTTATTGTCAAAAATAAGACTTCCCGTTAAATCCGAGGGCAAAAGGTCAGGAGTAAACTGAATTCTTTTGAATTTTAATTCCATCGCTTCGGCTATCGTGTTTACTGTAAGTGTTTTTGCAAGGCCCGGAACTCCTTCAATGAGTATATGTCCGTCTGTAAATATTGCAACAAGGATTCTATCAATCATATAGTCCTGTCCGACTATCTTTTTCTTAACCTCTGATTTAAGAATCTTGATGAAGGCTGATTTTTCTTTTATCATTTCATTGATTGCCGATATCTCCATATTGACCTCCGAGTGGATAAAGTATACCAGAAGGCAAATCTAAAATCAATTCCTCCCTCTCCGGTAATGATGCTTTTAAGGGGAGGTGTGGCTGTCTTGACAACAAAAGATAATTTGATTAAGATATTGTGTTTTTTGCCGAAGTGGTGGAATTGGGAGACGCGTCGGACTCAAAATCCGATGGGGTTCGCCCCGTGTGGGTTCGAGTCCCACCTTCGGCAATTTTTCATATATAAATAAAAGGAGTAATAATGAAAGTCCATGAATATCAAGCAAAGGAATTTTTAAGAAAGTATGGGATTCCCACCCCAAATGGTAAAGTAACGGATCAAATCTCTGAGGTAAAAGCGATTGCTGATGAATTAGGCGGAAAGGTTGTTGTTAAGGCACAGGTTCTTGCGGGAGGTAGAGGAAAGGCGGGAGGTGTTAAACTTGCAAAATCTTCGGATGAAGCTGTAGAAGTGGCAAAATCTATACTGGGTAAAAAATTATACACTCATCAGACAGGTCCTGAGGGTGTTGAAGTTAAAAAGATACTGATTGAAGAAGCGGCAAATATAGAGAAAGAGTTTTATGTTGGTATTGTGCTTGACAGGGCAGCTGAAAAGTATATTTTTATGGTTTCTCCTTTCGGAGGAATGGAGATAGAAGAGGTTGCCAGAGAGCATCCTGACGCACTTTTTAAAGTTTATGTTGATTATCTTGAGCTCTTTCCATTTCAGGCAAGACAGCTTGCATTTAATCTTGGATTAACGGGAGATGCCTTCAAGCAGGCTGTTAAACTTTTCCTTAAACTTTTCAAGCTTCATGTTGAGCTTGATGCTTCTTTAACTGAGATTAACCCCCTGATATTAACAAAGGAAGGAAATATTATTGCACTTGATGCCAAGATTAATTTTGATGATAATGCTTTATACAGGCATAAGGATATTGCGGAGTTGAAGGATGATTCGGAAGAAGATAAGCTTGAGGTTGAGGCTCACAAATACAATTTAAATTATGTGAAATTAGAGGGAAGTGTCGGATGTATGGTAAACGGAGCAGGACTTGCGATGGCGACTATGGATATTATCAAATATTACGGAGGAATGCCTGCGAACTTTCTTGATGTTGGGGGAGGAGCTTCTGTGGAAACAGTAAGAAATGCATTTAAAATTTTACTTGAAGATAAAAATGTCAAGGTTGTTTTAATAAATATTTTCGGTGGTATTGTCAGATGTGACAGAATAGCTGAAGGTGTTGTAAAAGCAGCTTCCGAGGTAGGAGTTGACAGGCCGGTTGTGATAAGACTTGTGGGAACAAATCAGGAAGAAGGAAGGGAAATTCTTAAAAAAGCCCCTTTTAAATTTTATACCTTTGAAACAATGAGCGAAGCAGCTGAGAAGGCCGTGGAGCTCTCAAAAGGAGGAAACCAATGAGTATTTTATTGGATAAAAGCACAAGAGTTATTGTTCAGGGAATTACAGGTAAGGAAGGAAGTTTCCATGCTGAACAGATGATTGAATACGGAACAAATGTTGTTGCGGGAGTTACTCCCGGAAAAGGCGGACAAACTCATCTTGACAGACCAGTATATAATACTGTTCATGAAGCAGTCGAAAAAGAGGGCGCCAATGCATCCATTATTTTTGTTCCGGCTCCTTTTGCTGCTGATGCAGTTATAGAAGCAGCTGATGCCGGTATAAAGTTAATTGTTTGTATAACAGAGGGAATTCCCACAAATGATATGATAAAGGCAAAGAGATATGTTGTAAGCA
Source organism: Candidatus Aminicenantota bacterium (assembly GCA_027031485.1). GTDB lineage: Bacteria > Acidobacteriota > Aminicenantia > JAMOAD01 > JAMOAD01 > JALXDT01. Next base: position 4,788 of record JALVQI010000036.1, read on the forward strand.
GGGGAGCTACAATGATAGGGCCTAACTGCCCCGGTCTGATCTCCCCCGGCAAAGCAAAAATGGGAATCATGCCGGCAAGGATTTTCAAAGAGGGAAGTATAGGGGTTATTTCAAGATCAGGGACTCTAACATATGAAGCTGTAAATCAGCTTACGGAATTGGGTTTAGGCCAGAGTACGGCTGTTGGAATAGGAGGCGATCCGATAATAGGCTCAACCTTTGTGGATATTTTAAGGATGTTTAATGAAGACGAACAGACAGAGGCTGTTGTTATGATAGGAGAGATAGGAGGTACTGCGGAGGAGACAGCTGCAGAGTATATCAAAAACAATTTTAATAAACCGGTTGTCTCCTTTATAGCGGGAAGAACAGCACCTCCGGGAAAAAGAATGGGACACGCCGGAGCTATCATAATGGGAGGCAAAGGAACAGCGGAAGGAAAAATTAAAGCCCTCGAAGAGGCAGGTGTAAAAGTGGCGGAAAGTCCTGCCGTTATTGGAAAAACACTTAAGGAAGTTCTTGGTAAGTAGTGAAACCGATTGATAAAATCATAGCTCCGGTAAAAAAAGAGCTTGGATTAGTAGAGAAGAAAATAGATGAAATCCTTAAAGACAATGTTTTTAAGGAAAAGTTTGACGGTACATTTTTAAACAAAGGTAAAAAACTTAGACCCATATATCTTTTTTTACTCTCAAGAGCTCTCGGATATTTTGAAGAGGATATAGTTGACTATGGTGTTATTGTGGAACTATTACATAATGCAAGTCTTGTTCATGATGATATTATAGATCATTCTCCTAAAAGAAGAGGAGAAAATACCTTTAATTCTGTCTATGGAAACAATATAGCTGTTTTGTTAGGAGATTTGCTTTTCCTATCTTCAAATAAACTGGCAATTCAAAAAAGAAATTTTAAAATATTAGATGTTTTGACGAAAAAGAATGAGAATCTTTTGATAGGAGAGATAGAGGAAGGTTTGAATACTGGTAATATTGAATTGACAGAGAATGAGTATATGAAAATAATAAAAAATAAAACAGCATCTCTTTTTGAACTTGTTGGAGAAATTAGCTGTATTCTGGCAAAAATTGATGAACAGGAAGGTAAAAAGATAAGAGAGATGAGCTCCTCTCTGGGCCTAAGTTTTCAAATAATAGATGATGTTCTCGATTTTGTTTCTGATGTAAAGAGGGTTGGAAAGCCGGTTATGAATGATTTGAAGGAAAAAACTCTGACCCTTCCAATAATTTTAGCTATAAGAAAAAACAAAGGCTTAAAAGATAAAATAAAGAATTTCTTTAAAGATGTTTCTCAGGAATCTCTGCTTATGGAAATAAGAGAGGATATAATAAATTCCGGGGGCCTCAACCTTGCGAAAGAAAGAGCTCTTTCCATGCTTTCAACAACAAAAAAAATAATTGAAACATTTTCTCCCTCAAAATTCAGAAAGAGCCTGATAGAACTTGTAGATTTTATGTCTGAGAGGAGCTTTTAAGTAAATGTTAAAAACAGCAGCGCTTGCGAGTGGTTCTTCAGGAAACTCTTATTTTGTTAAAAACGAAGAAGGGCTCTTTATTTTTGATATAGGGATAAGTTTAAGACAATTAAAACAAAGGCTTGAAAATTTTTCCTTAACTCTATCAGATATCACGGCTGTTTTTATAAGCCATGAGCATGGTGATCACATAAAGGGTTTGAAAACCTTTGTTAGAAATTTTCCGGATATTCCGATTTTTATTTCCACAAAAACATACTGGAAAATCAAGGATAAATATGAAAATGGGTCTTTCGTTTTTTTTAATCCGGGAGATAAAATTGCCTTTAAGAGTTTTGAAATATTCCTCCATAAAAAATACCATGATGCCATTGAGCCGGTATTTTTTAAAATTGTTACTGAAAGCGGAGTATTAAGCATAATAACAGATTTTGGTTTCCCGAATAGAGAGATTATAAAAGCGGTTTCTCAGAGCAGGGTTCTTTTTCTTGAATTCAATTATGATTTAAATATGCTTGAGTCGGGTTTTTATCCTGAGATTTTAAAAGATAGGATAAAGAGCAGATTGGGACATCTATCCAACTGTGATGCTTCCGCTTTACTCAAAGAGTACGGTAATGGGAATCTTGACTATCTTGTTATCTCTCATGTTTCAGAAAAAAACAATACTTATACAAAAGCTTTGAATTCAGCCAAGAAAAATATCGGGGAAAGCTCTAAAATAATCATTGCAAAGCAGAAAGAGTGCAGCACCTTTATTGAAATTTTCTAATTGTTTTTTTCATCTTTTCCATCTATGTTTTGGTTAAAAAAATCTAATTTTTCTTTTGTTTTCGTAAAAACTTTTTCTATGGTTTCACCGAGGAAAAATGAGAGTGCTTCTTCAACACTATCTATTGCCAATATTTCAAATTTCCCCTCATCAATCGCCTGAATTACCTCTTCCTTTAAATTTAAATCACTTATATTTTTTGAAGGTATAACCACACCTCCTTTTTCTTTGGAACCTTTTGATTTGAATATTTCAAAGAAACCTTCTATTTTTTCATTGACTCCACCTATCGGTTGAATTTCTCCCCGCTGATTAATTGAGCCTGTAATTGCATGGCTTTGTTTAATGGGAAGTTCCGAAAGGGAAGAAATTAATGCAATTAATTCTGCAGCTGAGGCCGAGTCTCCATCTATTTCAGAATAGGTTTGTTCAAACACAAGTTTGGAAGAAAAATTAAGCGGGATCTCTTTTCCAAATTTTTCACATATATATCCGGAAAGAATAAGAACTCCCTTTGTGTGAATTGCTCCTGAAAGTTCTGCTTCTCTTTCAATATTTATAATTCCGTCTTTCCCCATTCCGACGCTTGCACTTATTCTTACAGGAACACCGAATTCAATATCTCCCGGATTTATTACAGTAAGTCCGTTTATAATACCGACCTTCTTTCCCTCAGTAGAGATAAAAAATTTGTCTTTTTTTATTAATTCAAGCTGCTTATTCCTGATGAGGGAAACTCTTTCTTCTCGTTTGTTTATTGCTTCCTTTATATCTTCTTCATCTATTTTTGTTTTATTCTTTAATTTTGAATAATAATCCGCTTCTTTTACAATAGATGAAATCAAACCAAAATTCGTAGTAATCTTTTCCTTTTCTCCAGCAACCCTTGAACCATACTTTAATAGTGCCTTAATACCATCTTTTTTTACCTCATTGAGTTTATCCTTTTTAATTATCATAGAGACAAAGCTTGCAAAATCTTTTACATTTTTTTTATTCAAATCCATCGTTAAATCAAATTCAGCTTTGATTTTGAATATTTCCAGAAAATCCTTATCCAGAAACAATAATTCATAATATGTTGCTGGATCTCCTATAAGAATGACTTTCAGGAAAAGAGGTACAGGTTCGGGTCTCAGACTTTTTGTACTTGTAATTCCTACGGTATTTTCAAGATCTTCAATTTGAAGAAATCCTGTTTGAAGGGCTCTTTTTAAAGCTCTGTATGAAAATTTTTGAGCAAGTAATTCTTCCGCATCAATTATCAAATAGCCCCCGTTAGCTTTTAAAAGTGAACCTGCAATGATTAGAGAGAAATCCGTTACAAGGTTTCCCATTACCGATTCTCTTTCAATTCTTCCTATTAAATTTTTATACGACGGATTTTCTTCTGTTATGACCGGTGCACCCTTGGTTAAAGAGTTATCAACTACAATATTAAGGTAAAACCTTTCAAGAAAATCTTTCTTAATTTCAAGATTTTCCTTATTGATTTGAGGATTAAAAAAATGGTAATTTTCAACAATATTATCCTTCATCTTGTTGAGTAGGGCAGAGAGTTTCTCGTATTGAGAAAATTCTTTTTCCATTTCCGCGAAAAGATGGTTAACAAAATCTTTTACGCTTTTTCCTATTATATCATTTTGCACTTCGGCAAATTCGAAATCGATTTTACCTAAATCTCTTAGTATGCTTTCTATTATATCGTTTGCCATCTCTCTTCTGTTAAAAAGCTCTTTTTTTTCTTCTTCGGAAAATGTGTCAAAGTTCTTTTCTGTGATATCTTTTCCGTTTTTTACAGGAACAGGATAAAGCCCCTTTTCTCCCTTCTCAACCCTGAATCCCAATTCTGCTATTTTAGATTCTCTCTCTCTTATGATTCTTTCTTTTTCTTCATCAGCTTTTCTTTTTATTCTTTTTATTTTTTCTATAAAAGTATCCCTTTCAAAAAGAGAAAAAAGCTCTTTATCGATTCTTCTAATTATTTTTTTTATCATTTTGTTAAAAAGTCTTGCTTTTCCCGGAGGAAGAATTATGGCAAGAGGCGTATAAGAATCATCGAAATTATAGGCAAAACAGATATCATCAGGAGTTTTGGAATCTTTTGCTATTTTCTCAACATAACTTTTTACTGCGGAGGTTCTGCCTGTGCCTGATTTACCGACTACAAAAATATTAAATCCTTTGGATTTTATACCCAATCCTGTTTCAAGTGCTCTCAGAGCTTCTTCCTGACCGATAATACCTTTGATAATTGGAATATCAGTGGTATCTTTGAAATCCAAAAACTCTTCCGGAATTTGAACCGATAAATTTTCTTTGATTATTTTTTCCATTTAAATCTCCATATAGAATTTATCCCCTTTTCCAAGGATTAAACTTTTATATATTTTACCTGTTATTTTGTTTTTTGATTTTAAAGCCGCCTCTTTTATTGTGAGACCTTTTATGAGATAAGTAAGTATGAGAGATGAAAGCATACATCCTGTTCCATGTACATCTCTCTTGATTAAGTCTCCTTCAATCTTAAAAATCTCATCTTCGGTTATTAAAAAATCATTGCCTTTTAAATGTCCTCCTTTGACAAGTACCGATGTTTTATGTTTATTAAACAATATCTTTCCGCTTTTTATGGCACTATCTTCATCATTTATCCTGGTTTCAGTTAAGATTTCAAGTTCTCTTAGGTTCGGGGTTATAAGAGTTGTCTTTTTTATGATTTTTTTCTTGATGTTTTCTATGAAGCTTTCGTCATTATATAATTTTACACCATTTCCTGCGTAAAGAACAGGGTCATAAACAATAGGGATGTCCCTGTAATTTTTTAGGAAACCTGAAATTATATCGATAATTTCAACACTTCCGATCACACCTATTTTTATGCCTTTAATGTTAAAATCTTCAAACAATCTTTTTAAACTCTCTCTTACCTCTTCTTTTTGTAAGGGAAAGATATTAAAAACACCTCTGGAATTTTGAGGAACAATGGAAGTTATTACAGCCATAGGGAAAATTCCTTCTGAGTTAAAAACTCTGGTGTCTAAAAGAATTCCGGCTCCTCCGGAAGGATCAAAGCCTGCTATCGTGAGTGCTATCTTTTTCATTAATATATTCAATGGCTTTTTCTATTCTTTTTATACTTTCGTCTTTTCCAAAAAAGGTGAGGACTTCAAAAATACCGGGAGAAACCCTATTCCCTGTGAGAGCAAGTCTTAGAGGATGTATTATCTCTCCCGCTTTTACCCCGATTCTTTCAGCTCTTTTTCTAAGACTCAACTCAAGGGTTTCCTCATTAAAATCTTCTTCTCTTATTATTTTCAGATCTTCAAGAAATGCTTTGAGATATTCGGCTCCATTTTTATTGAAAAATTTATCTTCTCCTTCTTTGTCATAGGATTCTATTTCATTAATATAGTTTTTCAATATTTTTGCAAAATCTTTCAAATTTTTCATTCTGGATTTCAAAAGTTCTATGGCTTTTAAAACTTTTTCTTTATTTGTTTCAAAAAAAATCAGCTCTTTCTTGTCATCAATTATGGAAAGGATTTCAGAAAAAATTATTGAAGATTTCAGAGATGAAATAACTTTTGAATTTATAAAATCCAGTTTTTTTATATCGAAAACAGGACTATTCTTTGTCACCTTGCTTAGATTAAATCTGTTTATTAACTCCTCTCTTGTGAAAAAAGGCTTATCATCGCCGGGATTCCATGATAATCTTGACAAGAAATTAATAAGACTTAAGGATAGGTAGCCCTCTTTTTTATAATTTAAAACTGAGGTAACACCATGTCTTTTGCTAAGCTTTTGTTTGTCCGGCCCTAAAATCAGAGGAAGATGCGCAAACTCAGGGATTTTCCACCCGAAAGCCTTATATAAAAGAATCTGTTTAGGAGTATTGGACAGGTGGTCATCTCCTCTTATCACATCCGTAATCCCCATAAGATGATCATCTACAACAACAGAGAGGTGATACGTGGGGAATCCGTCGCTTTTTATGAGGACAAAATCCTCTATTTCAGAGTTGTTCACCGATACATTTTTATGTATTTTGTCTTTAAACTCTGTTTTCCCATCGGGGACTTTAAATCTTATTACAAAGGGTTTCTTTTCTTTCAATTTGTTTTCTATTTCTTCTTGGGATAGAGAAAGACATTTTCTATCATATTTCCAGGATTTTATACCCTTTTTCTCAGCTTCTTTTCTTCTCTCTTCAATTTCTTCCGCAGTACAAAAGCATCTGTAAGCTTTCCCTTCATTTAAAAGTTTTTCTGCAAATTCCTCATATACACTCAATCTTTCTGACTGAAAATACGGTCCTTCATCCCAGTTTAAACCCAGCCATTCCATTGCTTTGATTATCTCCTCGCTCATCTCTTTTGAAGAGCGAATATTATCCGTATCTTCAATCCTCAATACAAATTTCCCCTTTTTGTTTTTAACAAAAAGCCAGTTAAAGAGAGCTGTTCTTGCTCCTCCTATGTGAAGATATCCCGTAGGGCTCGGAGCAAACCTTACTTTTCTGCTCATGATAAAAGCTCACGCTGCCTTTCTATTACATATCTTGAAATTTTATTTATGGCTCTTTTGTATTCAACTGATCTTTCGGGAATGAACTCCACTCCGAATACTTTTGAATCCGTGTTATAGTAAACTCTCTCATTTCTTATGATTCCTGATATTTCAAGTTCATCAAAATCCTCTTTTTTCAATCTGAATTTCATGTCAATTTTGTCTCCAACTTTTAGTTCTTCTTTTCCTTCATCGACTTTGATAGCTACTCCTCCAGCTGAAATATCAATAATCGTTCCCTCAAAGACTTTTGGTATTGAATCAGGATGATCAGGTTCTATAATGACAATATCGAGACCTTTGGGATAAACTATGAATTTTGCTATTATAGGGTTGCCGTGGGATGTCGGAACTCTAAAATAGTTTCTTCTTTCTCCATCCAGCAGTTTTTCGGGTAGTTTTATTTTATAAGCTGGAATCTTCGTGGTTTTATTTAATTCGTATTTCAATTTCCCTAATATTTTAGAATGAAAATAAAAACGGAATCCTGAATACTGAAAATATACATTGATTTTATCTCCTTTAACCAGTGGTTCATATGTTTCTCCGACTCCGACAGGAATATCAATTATTATGGTGTTATCTTTCCTATAAAAATCAAAAAATCGACTTGTATAAACCATACTTTTTCTTGAGGTTTCCGCAAGTGAGATCGTTATATTTTCATTCTCTTCAATTGCTCTGAACAGGAATTTTTTGTCTATGTCATGAGCCATAACCAATGATAAAGGAAAAGACAATTTTTGTCAATTTAATTTAAGTGAGAAATTAGTGTGTATAACTATCTTTTATCCTGATCTCTGTATTTTTCGGGAACATCTATTGAGTATACAAGAGAGACTCCCGGTTCATTCATGGTGACCCCATATATGGCATCGGCAATTTCAAGAGTTTTAGGATTGTGAGTAACTATCAAAAATTGAGTGGTTCTTTTCATCTCCTTTATTAAAGAAAGTAGTTTTGAAATATTTGCTTCATCCAGAGGGGCATCAACCTCATCAAGAACGCAGATGGGAGATGGTTTGAATTTAAACATTGAGAATAGAAAGGCAATAGAGGCAAGGGCTTTTTCTCCCCCGGACAAAAGCTGGATATTTTTTAATTTTTTACCCGGAGGTTTCACCTTGAGTTCAACACCTGTATTTAATATGTCCGATTCATCAAGAAGAATCACTCTCGCACTCCCCCCTTTGAAAAGTATTTTGAAAATTTCATTGAAATGTGTGTTAATTTTTTCAAGAGTCTCCGTAAATCTTTTTATGCTTTCCCTATCAATTTTCTCAATTGCTTCCTTTATATTTTCAATGGAATTTTCAATATCTTCTTTCTGTGATATGTAAAAATCATTTTTCTCTTTAAACTTTCTGAATTCACTTTCCGCTTCAAATCGTACTTCGGAAAGATCCTCAAGTGCATTTTTTAATTCTTCCTCTTTTTTTAATAACTCTGTCTCTTTTTCTGTAATTTTAATGGCTTTTATCTCTTCAAAGGTCATGGTCAATTCATTCCATAAGTTTTCCTCAAGATTTATTATATCCCTTTCTATGGTGGCTCTTTCTATTTCTTTTTCATTTATACTGTTATTTATCGCTGTTATTTTTCTGTTGATTTTTTTTGCCTGTTTTTCGAGGGCTATTTCCTTTGATTTTAATGAAGACTCCCGTTCCAGCAGTTTATCAAGTTCTGAGCTCTTTGCCTTTACCTCTCTTTCCTCTATCTTTATTTCTTCTGTTAATCTATCTATTTTTTCTTTTAACTCATTTTCTTCTTTTGAAAGAGCTTTTATTTCCTCTCTTAAAATGATAACTCTCTTTTTTTCTGCTCTAATTCTTTCCTCAACTCCTTCTAATTCTTTCTTTGAGGAAATGTATTCTTTTTCTGTATCATAAAATTTATTGTTTAGTATTTTGTATTCTTCCTCGAGTTCCATTATCTCATCTTCAATGTTCTTAATTCTTTCTGATAGTTCCTTATTTTTTATATTTAACTCATTTTCCTCACTTAAGATTTTTTCTTTTAATGAGCTTACCTCTTTTATGTTTTTCTCATATAGATTTAATTCTTTTTCAATGCTTTCTCTCTCTTTAAATATGATTTTCAGTTGTTTTTCAATATTTTCCATTTTGGCTTCAATTATTTTAATCTCGTTTTCAAGTTTTATTTTTTTTGCCATCTCATTTTTTTCTTTTTCATTTATGTCCATTAATTCTGTTTCAAGATCCGTCTTTTTTGAAATAAGTTTTTCTTTTTCCGAAGAATATTTTGAAAAAATCTTTTTCTCTTCTTCAATTTTCTTTAAAACATCATCTAATAATTCCCTGTATAAAATAAAACCTCTTTTGCTTCCTTTGTAAATTTCTCCGTTTGTAGTTATCAGAAAACCATCCGTCGTTATATAATTATTCTTTTCATTCGTCCATCTGTTTATAGCTGATTTAAGGTCTTTCTCAACAATAATTTCCGGGAAAAATTCTGAGTAGGGGGATTCAATGTATTTTTCGTAAAGATTGTTTTTTTTGTTCTGTTTTAAAATATAGGAGTTTCCTTCGATAAACTTTCCCTGATAGGGGAGAAGACCTAAAAGTTCCTCAAGAAGAAGAGCCATAGGTTCAGGCATTGGCTTTTTAATCCTTAGATTATTACCAATGCCGGATTTTCTCTCTTTTAATATTTTATTTATTCTATCTTCATATTCATTCTTTAATGCCAGGAGTTTTTGAATATTAAACTCAATGTCTTTTATTTTTTTGTTCTTTTCCCGAAGATTTTTTTGAACTATCTCTAATTCACGAATTATTCGTTTTTTTTCCCTATCAAAATTTCTGTATTCAACGCTCTCTTTTTGTTTTCTCTCTTCAATTAATTTCATTTTTTCCGATAATAATCTTTCTTCTTCCTCATGAATCCTTTTTATTCTGATTTTTGAATTCCTTTTAAATTCTTCCATGAAAGAGATTTTATTGGTAATATCGCTTTTTCTTGATATTATCTCTAAGTATTTGTTTTTTATATTCTCATACTCTTCCCTCAAAGAATTTTGTTTTTTCTTTTTTATATTAATCTTTTCTTCAAGAATATTTTTCTGTTCCTCAATCTTCTCATACTCTTCTTTTGAGTTTTCAATTAAATTTTTCAGGGAATCTTTCTTATTTTCAAGTTCTTTTATTAGCTTATCTGAATTTTCAAGCCAGTGATTATTTTTCTCTGATGTTTCTCTGTTCTTTTTAAGATTTTCTTCTGCGGCTTTGATTTCTTTTCTTTTAATCTCAAGAGATTCTTTGGTCCTATAATATTCTTCCCTCTTGTTTTTTATGGTTTCATCAAGTTTCCATAATTGTGAGTTTAGTTTTGAAATTTCTTTTTCAAGTTCTTTCTGAAGATTCCTTAAAGATTCTAATTCCTCCCATTGGGATTTTAAAACTTTTTGAAGGTCTGATCTTCTATTTTCAAGGGAGGAGAGTTTAAGAAAATAGATTTGTTTTCTTATATCTCTGAAATTCTTTTTTATCTCTTTGTATCTTTTTAATTTTTCAAATTCTTTTTCCCAGAGCTCAAGTTCTTTTTTTACCTCTTCAAGAACATTGTTTAATATGTTCAGATTACTTTCAGCTTCTATTAATTTTCTATAAGCTTCCTTCTTTTTTTCACGATATCTTGAAATTCCCGCAGCTTCTTCAATAAGTGCTCTCTTTTCAAGAGAGCCCATTGTTATTATACTTCCTATCATTCCCTGTTCTATAAAGAAATATTTCCTATCTCCAATACCTAATTTGTATATTTCCTCTGTAATATCCTTTAGTCTTACCCTTTTTGAATCAATCCTGAATATGGATTCTCCGTCTCTGAATGCTTTCCGAAGAATTCTCTTCTCTTCTCCGTTTTCTGTGGAGAAGACAAGAGAAACTTCAGCTGATGCAAGCGGTTTTCTTTTTCTGTTTCCCACAAAAATTATATCTTCGGTTTTACCGCCCCTGAGGTTTGAAATTTTTGTTTCTCCCATTGCCCAGATAAGTGCATCCAGAATATTACTCTTACCACTTCCATTGGGCCCTATGATTATATTAGCTCCCTCCTTTAAAAATATTTCATTTCTTAACGGGAAAGTTTTAAACCCGAAAATCTCTATTTTTTTAAGTATAGTCATCGAATTGGACAAAAAAAAAGGGGGCTTTTAAAAGCCCCCTTTTTTATTAGATTGGATATTAAAGATTAATTTTGTAATTAAAGTTTAAATATTTTACAGCAACAAAACCACCATCAGCAAGATGTGCCCAACCATTGTCAACTGTTAAGACTTTTACAACATCTCCCTTTTTGAGATATCTGATGGGTTTGGAATCCACTGTTCCCTGCTCTCTAACTGTTAAAACAGAGCAATTTGTAACTGTTCCATAAATTTCAACATTTCCCTTTGTAATATTTTTCAGATCATTAATAGCTTTTGCTAAATCATCTCCCTTTGCATTAAGTTTTGTAAAACCGTCTTTGAGAAGTTTGTTGTTTTCATCAACTTTTGTTTTTACTGCGGCTACATCATCAACTAATTTTGCATCAAGTTCTGCTGATTTTTTTGAATAATTTTCGATTGAGTCGATCTGTTTTTGTTTTACACATCCCATCATAAAGAACGCAATTACCACAACTACTAAGCTTAAAATTAATGCCTTTTTCATCCATAACCTCCTTTTAATATTTGTTTATTAATATATACAAAATTTTCAAAAAAAGCAATAGTTTATAAGAAAAGATAAAAAAATTACGCTTCTGCCCAATTTTTTCCCCATTTCATATCCACAACAAGGGGCACTATGAGTTTTACACAATTTTCCATTGACTTTTTTATAAGCTTTTCAATCTTATCTTTTTCATTTTCAGGAACTTCAAATACAAGTTCATCATGCACCTGCAGGATAATCTTTGTTCGAAGTTTATTATCTTTGATTATGTTGAAAACATCTATCATGGCTTTTTTCATTATATCAGCGGCACTTCCTTGTACTTTTGTATTTATTGCCATCCTCTCTCCATGGTTTCTAATATTTGTATTTGAACTATGTATTTCGGGAATGGGCCTCTTTCTCCCGAAAATAGTTTGTACAAACCCGAACTTTTCTGCTTCCTCTATACTCTTTTTTATAAATTCTTTTACTCTTTCGTATCTTTCAAAATACATATCAATGAATTTTTGTGCAGTGGATCTTTCAATCCCTAACTCTTTTGCAAGAGAAAAAGCGGTTTTCCCGTAAATTATACTAAAATTTATAATTTTGGCTCTTCTTCTCTTTTCTTCAAAAGGAATATCAAGATCTCCGAATACCTCATTTGCTGTGTGAGAGTGGATATCTTCTCCGTTTTTGAAAGCTTTAATCAAAACAGGGTCTTCAGAAAGATGAGCAAGAACCCTGAGTTCTACCTGAGAATAATCGGCGGACAGGAAAAGATGCCCCTTTTCCGGTATGAAAGCCTCTCTTATTTTTTTACCAATATTTGATTTGATTGGTATGTTCTGCAGGTTTGGATCACTCGAAGAAAGTCTTCCTGTGGCGGCAACAGTTTGATTATATGAGGTGTGTATTCTTCCTGTTTTGTTATATATTAGGTTTGGAAGAGAATCAACATAACCGGATTTTAATTTGCTTAATGTCCTGTAAGTTAGTATTTTTTCAATAATAGGGTGAACTTTTCTTAACTCTTCAAGTACTTCGAATGATGTTGAATAAGCTCTGGATTTTTTTGTTTTTTTTATAACCGGTAATTTTAATTTTTCAAAGAGTATTTTCCCCAATTGTTGTGTTGAGTTTATATTGAACCTTTCTCCTGCCATTGAATAAATTTCTGATTTTAATTTCTCAATCTCCTCCGACAGATAGTTTGATAGTTGTTTTAATTTAATCGGGTCAACCTTTATACCGCTTTCTTCAAGATGAACTAAAACTTTAATTAAAGGAAGTTCTATCTTTTTATACAATTCCATAAGATTTTCTTCCTCAACTTTTTTAACAAGAATATTTTTTAATCTTAAACTTATATCAGCATCTTCACAGGAGTAAAAACTCAACTCCTTAAGTGGAACAAAGGTCAAAGGTCTTTCTGATTTGCCACTTCCCGCAATTTCTTTATAACTCACCATCTTATAGTTCAAATAATCGAGAGAAAGATCATCAATTTTATGGGATCTTCTGTTGGGTTCTATAAGATAAGAGAGAATCATTGTGTCCCATTTTACCCCTTTTACATCAATACCGTACTTTCTTAAAACAATAATGTCATATTTTAGATTATGTCCTGTTTTCTCAATTTTTTCATTCTCAAAGATATCTTTAAGGATATTTATAATATCATCAAGCGTGTAATTGATTTTTTCAAGTTGATTTATTATAGGGATGTAAAAAGCTTCTCCCTCCTTGTAGGCAATGGAAATTCCAACGAGGCGGGCTTTTACCGGATTGGTATTATCGGTTTCTGTATCAAAAACAAAACTCTTCTCTTTTTTAAGTTTGTCAGCTAAACTGATAATCTCTTCCTTATTGTTTATGAGAACATAATTTTGATTTAGCTTTTTACCACTATTTTCAATATCTTTTATAAGGGATTTAAATTCAAGTTCTTTATATAATTTTAAGAGCATGTTTTCATCGGGTTTATCAAATTTGAAATCTTCAAGTTTCAACGTGAGAGGTAGGTTTGTAACAATAGGGGTTAGTTTTCTGCTAATCTCAAGCTTGTCCAGATTGTTTTTTATTTTTTCTTTTAAAGACTTTTTTTTCAGGTTATCAATATTTTTTAGTATTTCATCAATACTACCATATTCATTCAAAAGGGAAACGGCTGTTTTCGGGCCTACTCCCGGAATACCCGGGATATTATCAACAGTATCTCCTTGAAGTGATAGAAGATCAACTATTTGCTCAGGATAAACACCTATGTATTCTTTTACTTTTTCTCTGTCAAATAATTCTTCTTTGGAAGGATTGTAAATAAAAATGCTATCATCAACAAGTTGATAAAAATCCTTGTCTCCTGTGATTATGATTACATCCAAACCTTTTTGTTTTGCAAGATTGGAAAATGTTCCGATTACATCATCTGCTTCATAGTTTTCAAGTTCAAGAATTGGTATCCTATAGGCTTTTAAAAACTCTTTTATTAGAGGCAATTGTTTGCGTAAATCATCCGGCATAGGGGGTCTTTGCGCCTTGTATTTATCATAAATTTTATTCCTAAATGTTTTTTTGCTTACATCGAAAGCAACGGCAATATAGTCGGGCTTATGCTCTTTTATTATTTTGTTTATCATGGAAACAAATCCGAAAATAGCATTGGTCGGAAAACCCTTTGAGTTCGAAAGATTCCTTATTGCATAATAAGACCTATAAATTAATGAATTCCCATCTATAAGAAATAGTTTTTTTTTCATGATTTAATAGGAAATAAAACGGGAAAATTTGACATATCATGGTCTATGAGTTTTATTGAAAGCCAGTGGGGCTTTTTCTCTTTAGAACAAAATAGTTGGATTCTGTATTCCCCGTAAAAGTTTGTTTTTGTTTCAGCTGAAATGAGTGCATTTAGTTTTTTATCCTTTATTTCGAGAAGAACCTTTTTGGATATTATAGGGGTATTTTTTTTGATGTCCTCTATTTTCCCTGCTATCAGTAGGGTTTGATCTTTATCACTGTATATTATAAAAGGGTAATAATATCTAAAGTAAAAGTAATTATCCGGCATCTCTTCAATCAGATTAAGTATCCGGCTTACCCTTTCTTCTCTTATCCTGGTTTCCTCATTTACCGCTTTTTTCTCCACCTCCTCAGAAGCCTCTTTGTTTTTTTCTTGAGTTTCATCCGTGTCGAATCCCAAAAGTTCGTCATGCAATCCATTCTTAATTTCATCTATGATTTTTTCATGTTGATTCTTTAATTTTTCCTTAACTCTTTCTTTGAAATCTTTTTTCCCGATTAGAGATGAGTAGTTAATTTTTCTCGAAAAGACAATCTCCCCTCCTTTATATACAAGAGTTTCAATCACAGGTCTTTGTATTCCTCTATCCTCTGTTTGTACATGAAATTTTTCTCCTCTGTGCTCTATTTCAGTGTTAAACCCAAAAATCATTTTAGGAAAATATTTTTATATAGCTCTCTTTTTTTAATTCTTTTACATATTGTTTTAAGAGTTTGTCTCTTTTTTTTCTATAAATTAGATTATAGACCTTTTCCTGTACATCCTGAAATGGAGGAATTATTGCTTTCTTTTTATCAACAAGTTTAACTTTTATCCAGCCATTTTTATACTTTTCCCACTTTGAAATTTCACCCTTTTTTAATTTTTTTACAATAGAAAGAATCTCAGGGGCAAGTTCATTTTCTTTAAAAACTCCTAAATTCCCCTTTTTACTTTTCAATGGTTCAGATGAGTATTCGCTTGCCACTTCAGAGAATTTTTTTCCTTTAAGTGCTTTATCTATTTTATTCTTGTATGAATCAATGTCTTCATTGATGTCTGTCGGATCAATGTAAATGGCAAATATTTTATACTCAGCAGGTTTTTTAAATTCTTCCTTATGTTTGCTGTAGTATTCTGTTAATTCTGAGTTTTCAACCTTTATCTTGTCCCCTAAAACTTTTTGAATTAATTTTTGCTGAACTATTTGCTTTTTAATTTTTTCTCTCCACTCTTTATAGTTGATTCCTTCTCTGCTTAATGCTTTTTTAAGCTCTTCATCACTGGAAATTTTATTTTGCTTTTTTATATTTTCTATGTAAAGATCAATATCCTGATCTGCACTTATATCAAGTTCTTTCGCTTTGGATATTAAAAGTTTTTCTTGAATCATATTATCCAATAAAGTTTTTTTGCCTTTTTCGAGTGCTTTTTTAAGCTCTTCTCCTCTTAAGGATTTCGAAAGAAACTTTGTAAGATCTCTGAGAGCTCTATCATAATCATATTGGGTTATGATTTCATCATTTACTATTGCAAGTATTTTATCAACTTCTTGTTGAGGGAAGAGACGAAAAGATGAGATAAAGATTAGTAAGATTATTAAAGCTAAAGTTTTTAATTTTTTCATTTATTCTCCTTTTGAATATTTTTTTTATTATTCTGTGGATTTTGAGCTATCTGGTTGATATCAGAAAAGTATTTGTTGTTCAATATTGTAACTTTTATACTTTTACGAGCCTCTTTTTTAATTTGATCTATTATTTTTTTTGATCTTTCTTCTTTGATTCTTAATTTTATAAGGTCAACAACATTTTTAAAAGCAAGAAGTCTTTTCCTTTTCTTCTTTTTTACCAAAAAGATATGATAACCATATGGTGATTTAACAACCTGAGATATTTCACCTGGATTAAGATTAAAAACTACTTTTTCAATGTCTTTCGGTAATTCTCCTTTTGAAAAATAGCCCATATCTCCTCCCTCTTTTGCTCTCGGACCTTTTGAATACTTTTTAGCTAATTCCGGGAAAAGGGAAACATTTTTTTCTAATTCTGCCTTTATTTTAAGAGCTTCTTTTTCATTGTCTACCACAATTTGACTTAAACTGATTTCAGCTGGTCTTCTGAATAATTTTAGATGTTTATAATAGTAAGATTGTGCCTCTTTATCAGTTACCTTGATCTCAGATAATTTTATTGAAAAAAGTTTTTCTATGAAAATCTTTCTTATAAGGGTTTGTTTTATATTCTCTGCATTTGTTGTTATCTTATTTTTCTTGAGATAATATTTTATTTCATTTGGGGATATGATTATGCCTGTTTTTTTAGCATATGTGTATAGGACGATTTCATCAATGAATTGATTGAATAAAGAGCTCATAATTTTTTTGGATAAATTAAGGTTTTTATAATTATCTCCGAGATTGTCACTTAAAAATTCAAGAAAATCTTTTTCATAGTAGATCTTTGAGCCCACTTTTAAAAGAGGAATCTTTTTTTTAACCTCTTTAATCTTTTGAACTTTTGTGGTTTTTTTATGATTTTCCTTTTTATTTTTTTCTTCTCTATTACATGAAGTAAATGAAATAATCAGAAAAATAAAGAAAATGTATATCAGAAATTTTTTTACCTTCATCTCTCATATTTTAAAATAAAATTAAAGTTTTATCAAGGATGCCCTCTGCGTCAAAAATAATCTTACCGAAACGGATAAGTTTAGTCAGAAAAATCATATTGAGAGAGAGAAGGAAAAGATGAAAACTTGAAAGTTATCAAAGTAAAGAGATTTTATTCTGCCATAGGGTTTTCTTTGTTTTATTTTTTCTTTTTAAACTAAAAAATTGTTTTGGTGATATAATACTTAATGCTGATAAGATTTATAAAGAAGGAGTTTTTCTTATTCTCTCTTATTGTTTTGACTCTCTTTTTAACTTTATTTCATATCAATGAAATAAAAAATTATCCCGGATTCATTGACTGGCGAACGGTAATAGCTCTGACAGGGCTTCTTATTATTACCACGGGCTTGAAAGAAAGCGGCTATTTTCATATTTTATCAAAGAGAATATTAAAAAAAATCAGAAATGAAAGAGGACTTGCATTTTTTTTCATTATTCTTTCAACACTTTTATCTCCATTTTTAACCAATGATATTACACTTTTCATTGTTATTCCGCTAACATTAAGTTTAAAAAGTTTTATAAAAAATGATATTTCAAAATTAATAATTTTTGAGGCAATCTCAGTTAACATAGGTTCTTCACTCACTCCGATAGGGAACCCTCAAAACTTGTTTTTGTGGCATAAATGGAATATTTCCTTTGGAAACTTTATTCTGAAAATGTTTCCGTTGTTCTTGGTCTTATTTACGGTAATTGTTATTTTTTCTTTGATCTTTTTTCATAAAAGAAAAATAGATTTTGCGGAAAAGATAATAATTAGAAAAAACCTTAAAAAAAATCTACTCTATATTTCATTATTATTTTTAATAGTTTACCTTATCTCCCTTGAACTAAAAAGACCGCACTATGTTCTGATTTTCATATTTATTGTTTATTTTCTTTTTTATAAAAAAGCACTGATAAAAACCGACTGGTTGCTTTTGTTTACATTTATATTAATCTTTATTGATTTTCATATTATTTCAACAATTCCATTGATAGGAAACTATATTAATTCTTTTAATTTGGGAGTTGGTAAGAATGTCTTTTTATTGTCAGCCATAAGTTCTCAGATAATAAGCAATGTTCCCGCAAGTGTTTTTGTTTCAAAATTTTCCCATAACTGGTTTTCAATAGCTTACGGGGTAAATGTTGCAGGAAATGGTTTTATAATTGCCTCACTTGCCAATCTTATAGCTTTAAGAATGGTTAAAATTAAGGGTATATGGATGGATTTTCACAAATATTCTATCCTGTACTTTATAATTACAATCGCAATCTCTTATTTTTTATTTTTCTAAAATTCTATGCTTTAATTTTTAATCAAAAAAGATAGTGCTGGGTAAATTGTGAATAGTGAATCGGTACATCAGTCTGCAGGGGCGGACCCATTTGTCCGCCCGAAGCGGATTATAAATATTAAAAATCGGGTAAACACACAGGTTTACCCCTACAATTATTTATATTTAACAATAATATGTGTAGGGGGCAATTCATGAATTGCCCCCTACGGTTAATTTTTTTAATCAAAAAAAATAGTGCGGGATAACTTGTAATCTTAATATCTTTCTTGTATAATAATTTCGATTTGGCAGAACAGAAAACGGGGTGAAATATGAAAAAGCTTTTTTTTGTTCTTTTTATTGTTTTTTCTTTTACACTTTCAGGAGCTGTAATCGGGAAGAAAAAAAGTGGAGATAATGCTGAGTTTTTAAAGATAAAAAAAGATGCTCCGAAGGTTTTCATTGATTGCGGAAGATGTGATATTGATTATATTAAAGATAAAATTGCATTTGTAAATTATGTTGTTGATACAAAAGCTGCTGATGTTTATATCCTTATAACGAGTTTAAGAACCGGAAGCAGGGGAAGAAAATACAGTATAAAATTTACCGGTCAAAAGAGATTTAAAGGCATTAATGATGAGCTTTTTTACATCTCCTCGACAAATGATACGGATGATATTATCAGAAAAGGGATTGTGAAAAAATTAAAATTGGGTTTGCTTCAGTATGTAAAAAGGACAAAGATGGCTGATTATATTGATATAATTTTCAAAGAAAAGAGCAGTCCCAAACAGATTAAAGATAAGTGGCACAATTGGCTCTTTAATATAGGACTGAGTTTTTCACAGGGGGGAGAAAAATATTATAAACATCAATTTTTAAATTATTCATTCAATGCTTCAAGGGTAACTGATAAAAATAGGGTTAATTTAAGATTCACCAGAGTAAAGAGTCTTTCGGAATATACTATAAATGAAAAAAAGATTAAAAGCCGATGGGATTTTACCTATTTAAGCGGAATCTACGTATGGGGAATAAGCGAACATTTTTCATTGGGAGCAATGCTTCACGGAGGATCTTCCACATATTTCAACAGGAAAAGATTGATTAAATTTGCGCCTGCCATTGAATATGATATCTTTCCTTATTCCGCAGCTACGACTAAAATTTTCAGAATAGAGTACGCTGTCGGGGTTGAAGATGTTGATTATTATGAAATAACTATCTATGACAAGGAAAAAGAGACACTGTTTTATCAATCTCTTGAAACTGAATTTGAAGTAAAACAGAAGTGGGGAGATGCAAATGTTAATATTGATTTTAATCAATACCTTCATGATTTGAAAAAATACAACCTTGACTTTTCGTGTAGTTTTTCCTGGCGAATTGTAAAAGGGGTATCTTTTTATACCTATGCTTCATACTCTTTGATTCACAATCAGCTCTATTTACCCAAAGGCAATCTTACTCCCGAAGAGATTTTGCTGAGAACCTCCTCTCTTGAAACAAATTATCATTATTCAATAAGTGCAGGAATAAAAATATCTTTTGGCTCTTTTTTTAATAATGCGGTGAACCCCCGCTTCGGATATTAATCTTTTAATCATACCTGTTATTTTTGATGAAAATA
Source organism: Candidatus Aminicenantota bacterium (assembly GCA_027031485.1). Classification (GTDB taxonomy): domain Bacteria; phylum Acidobacteriota; class Aminicenantia; order JAMOAD01; family JAMOAD01; genus JALXDT01. The sequence continues at coordinate 24,639 of JALVQI010000036.1, forward strand.
CTTTTTGTGAATTAAAAAGGGTATGGTTTGACAAAAGTTTGAAAGAATATTAAATTCTTATATTAAAATCCGGAAGTTTATTATGAATATTGGATTTGAGAAAGTGAGGAGTTGTGGTAAGAAAGTATAGAACATTATCCACTGTTTTTCATAATCTTGGGAAATTATTGATTTTAGAGGGGATTTTCTTTTTAATCCCTGTGTTTTATGCCCTCATGATAAATGAAAAAGTAAGCTATTTTATTATTCCTTTAAGTTTGAGCTTGATTTTCGGAATATTATTTATATTTTTGTTTAAGGAGAATAATATATATTTTATTGAGAGCTTGCTGATCTGCGGAGTTTCCTGGATTATTCTTGCTATTTTCGCAGGTTTGCCCTTTTCAATGGCAGAGGGAAAATCCTTTGTTGATGGATATTTTGAAGCTGTAAGCGGGCTTACCACAACCGGAATAACCATTTTTACAAACATAGAGGCTCTTCCCAAATCCGTTATTTTATGGAGAAGTATGATCCAGTGGTTTGGAGGCTTGGGTATATTAACCCTTTTTCTTGCGATAACATTTAAGTCCAATAATGCTTATTTCAGACTATTTTCCGCGGAATCCCATAAGATTGACTCTTCAAGGCCAACTCCCAGTATTTATAAAACAGTGATAATATTGTGGAGTATATACGGTCTATTCACAGCCATTGAAATTGTTCTATTGAAAATTTTCGGTATGAATTTTTTTGATGCGATTAATCATAGTCTTACAACCCTGTCAACAGGAGGCTTTTCTCCCTATGATGCAAGTATCCAGCATTTTAAAAACGCAGGTTATCATTATTACAGGGAGATTGAATATATAATCACTTTTTTTATGTTTTTGGGAGGTGTAAATTTTTTGCTTCACTATAAAATATTGGTAGGAAATATTAAAGATGTTTTTCATGATATTGAATTCAGAGTTTTTCTTTTTATCATCGGAGTTTCTGCCTTTCTGATTTTATTAAACCATTACCTCACTATCCATTCTTTTAATTTGGCTAAATTAGAATCAGATTTCAGGCATACGATTTTTACGGTTGTCTCAATATCAACGACTACCGGTTTTGGAACAGTTGACATAAATAGCACATTTTTCCCTGCAATGGCGAAACAGATCATTTTAATTTTAATGCTTATCGGCGGTAGCGTAGGCTCCACTGCCGGAGGAATTAAAGTTTTGAGAATCACTGTTCTTTACAAATTGTTTAAAAAGCAGATACAGAGGTTAAGACTTCCTAAAAAGGCTATTTCAAAAGTTATTATTAATAAAGGCGTGTTTCCTGAGAGTGAAGTGTTAAGAATAACAGGTCTTTTTTTCGGTTGGATGTTAATTATTTTCATAGGAGCCATGATAACTGCTGCTTTTTCAGACCTTAATGCTTGGCAATCCTTTTCGGGCATGTTTTCTGCTGTGGGGAATATAGGTCCTTTTTATTTTAGTGTTGAAAAGATGTCAACTCTTCCTGATATTATAAAGCTAACATATGTATTCGGAATGTTAGCGGGAAGATTGGAGATTCTACCGATAATTTTACTTTTCAATCTGAAAGCATGGAAAACATCTTAATTTTAAATAAAGGAGTGAAAAATGTATATAATTATTGCGGGAGCGGGTTTGATTGGAAAGGGATTAACCAAAGCCCTTGTACAGGCAAAACACGATGTTGTGGTTATAGATGTTGATTCTCAAAGATGTGAGGAGATATATTCAGAGTATGGGGCGATTTCCATAAATGGTGATGCGACAAAAATAAAAACTCTTGAAGATGCCCGCATTGACAAGTGTGATGTGGCAATTGCCGTAACTCCCGATGATTCTGTGAACCTTGCTTTTTCAATATTGGCAAAACATTTCAATGTGCCTCAGATAATGGTAAGAATGAATGATCCTTCCTATGAAGAGGTTTACAAACTTGCAGGTGTTACAAATATAGCAAGAGCCACTCAGCTTCTTTTGGATCAATTTCTTGTGAATGTTGAAACGCCGGAACTTAGAAGGGTAATAAGTCTTGGAAATCTTGCGATTGAAATAATAAATCTTCCGGAGAATTCTCCCTATGACGGTAAAAAAATTCATGAAATTGTGAACACAAAAGGATTCCCGGAGGGAGTTACAATAACTGCTATATATAGAGATAAGGAGGATAATTTTATTGCCCCGAGAGGTAAAGATATCGTCTATTCAAAGGACAGATTGTTTATCTGCGGAGAGCCTAAATATATAAAAAAGGCAGCTAAAATAATAAACAAAAAAAAGAGGGCTTGACAAATTTTAAAAAAATCTTATTATATAGTATAAATTTAATAAAAAGCTTAAAGCTGGGGGTAGTAGAATGGAAAAAAGAAAAGAACCACGCATTAAAAAGAGAGTGATTGTAAAATTCGGGGAAAATAATTATGAAAGACTCGGTTTCACATCCAATGTTTCTTCAGGAGGGCTTCATATTGCTTCTTCTCAGATTCTTCCTTCGGGAAAAGAAATTACAATATTATTGGAAGATAATAACAGGGTTTACAGTTTGAAGGGGGAGGTAAGATGGAGTATCAAATATCCGTCTCACTTTTATTCCTACATGTTAAGTGGAATGGGCATAAAATTAAAAGAGATACCTGCGGAGTTCAAAGAGTATATAAGAATGTCAGTTATGTAGGTAAGGATAAACCAATAAGGATAAAAAAAAGGCTGTTAACAATAGAAGAAAATTGGTGAGGGGTTTTGTAAAGTTTGTTTGAAAAAGAATCTTGTAAAAAAAAGGTTCGATAAAATTAGATAAGAGAGAGATGAGAAATGAAAAAATTAGTAATTTCAGGGGTAAATTGAAAAATATTTTTGATATATAAAGTATGAGAATGGAAGAGAGTGAACCAAAAAATGTTCCGATAAATGAAATACCTCCTCTTTCGCCACTTTTTACCTTTTTTAATTTTAAAAGAGAAAAAGCACCTTTTGAGAAAGCTTTTCCTGTTTCAGAGCTAACTGTATCAAAGGTTGAAGTTGCAACCACTGTAACATAAGAAAACAAAAAGATATCTGATTTTAAAGAAATAAAAATGAGAAAAGAGGAAAAAAGAGGGACTGTTCCTTTTGGAATAACACTTGAAAGACTTCTCCTTCCTGTGACTGATTCAGCAATATTTTTTTTAAGTTTATGTGAAAATCTGAGTTTTGTAGCTATTACGGATAATATGAAGAAAATTATTAGCAGGAGTATGGTTTTGATACCTGAAAAAAGAATTATTAAAATTCCGAAAATAATAGCTGTTGCCGAGGATTTCAGATCAAGCCATCTTGCAAAATATGCGATAATACCTAAAATTAAGGTCATTATAATTCCGGCTAATTGTTCATAGGTGAAAGTAAAATTATTATTTATAATTCCCTGTTGACTGACTATGTAAAATGGGAAAAGGAAGATGTAGCCCGTGAGAGGAATGGTTATATTATCTGATAGTTTAAAGGGAAGAACTTCGATCACAGCTAAAAAGATTGAAAAAAAGAATATCATGATAATATAAATTAAGAAATTCATGTTTATCGGAAATTTTTCTTTAAGAAGAAAGTAAATTATTATTCCGCTTAAAAAGGTTGTTGAAAAAAAAGCTAAAATACCTTCAATGCTTTTCCTATTGTTGAATTTGAGTTTGTTTTTACCATAATTCGTACCAATTAGTGCTGCAAAGCCATCTCCGAATGAAAGAGATGCCCATAAAAGTGATGCAAAAATCGGAGAGCTTTTAAATGCAATAAGGGAGAAAAGAACTCCTACCGGATAGGTAATTATTCCGATATCAAAGTTTTTGTTCTCTCTGAAAAGTTTTTTCATATATAAGGGAGCAATGAAAATATTGTGAAAAAGAGCGGTAAATCCTATTAAAAGCATGTATTTTAAATCAAGAAAAAGGTATAGAATAATAGGAAGACCAAAGAATATATGAATGATTTTTCTTTTTAGTTCTTTATCTTTCACTTACCTTTTTTCGCCAAAAATTAAGGGTATCTTCAAGAGTTTTTTCAAGATTATAAACAGGTTTCCACCCTGTATGCCTTTTTAAAAGCTCGGCTGAACCTTCTAACTTTTTTATATCATTTTTTCTGAATTCCTCCCTGTTTTCAAGTATTTTTACCTTAAAGTTAACCATTTTTAATAGTTTTGTGAGTATCTCTTTTATACTGTATGATTTTCCGCTTGCTATGTTGTATGGAATAGCTGGTTTACCTTTGTGGGTTATAAGATAGATAGCTTTCACTGTATCCCTTACATCGGAAAAATCTCTTATGGCAGAAAGGTTTCCCACTTTTAATATTTTTTCTCTTATGCCTGCTTCCATCTCTGCGAGCTGTTTTGAAAAAGCAGGAATGACAAATACATCTCTCTGCCCTGGTCCCGTAAAATTAAATGCCCTTGAAAGGAAGATTTTGGTTCCGAAGTTTTTAGCTAAAAAAATAGCGCTTTTTTCCCCCATGTATTTTGAAAGGGAATAGGGAGTTAAAGGGTTAACCGTAGAATTTTCTTTAATCGGAAAGTTTTTTTTATTCCCGTATATCTCCCCGCTTCCCATTATAAAAAGTCTCTTATTGTTGTTTTTAACCCATTCCATTAAGATTAGGGATACTATGTAATTGTTTTGAATCGTTTGAAAGGGAATCTCCCAGGATCTTCTTACGGAAGTTGTTGCCGCCAAATGATAAATGATATCCGGTTTTACGCTATCTAATACTGATAAGGTAAATTCTCTGTTGTTTAAATCTCCGGTGTAAATATGTTTACTATTTTTATCTTTTTTAATATCTATTCCAAAGATTTCATATCCGTTTTCCTTAAGAATTTTTTTAAGATAAAAACCTGCAAAACCGTTGATTCCTGTGATTAAAGCTTTCATTGAATTTCTCTCTTGTAATATTTTTTGTAAAAGTTAGAAAATTCTCCTCTTTTTACTTTTTCCCACCATTGACGATTGGTTTTATACCATTCTATTGTTTCTCTGAGCCCATCTTCAAAATTTTTTTTAGGTTCCCATCCAAGATTTTTTATTTTAGTCCAATCAATTGAATATCTTAGATCATGTCCCTTTCTGTCCTCAACAAATTCAATTAAAGATTCATCTTTTTCCAGAAAGCTCACAATCATTTTGGCAATGTCAATGTTTTTAAGCTCATTACTTGCTCCGATATTGTAAGCTTCGCCTATCTTTCCCTTTTCCATTAAAAGGAGAAGAGCTTCACAATTATCAATAACATAAAGCCAGTCCCTCATATTTTCCCCTTTCCCATAGAGTGGGAGAGGATTATTATCAAGTGCATTTGTAATAAAGAGAGGAATAAATTTTTCTACATGTTGAAAGGGACCGTAATTATTTGATGGTCTTGCGATTATAACTGGTAATTCATATGTTTTATAGTATGAATAGGCAAGTCTGTCAGCCCCTGTTTTACTTGCGGAATATGGAGATGAGGGATTGAGAGGAGAATTCTCAGGGAAGCTTCCCTTTTCGATACTTCCGTAGATTTCATCGGTTGATATATGTAGAAAGAGCTTGATGTTTTTGTATTTTTTCAATGTTTCAAGGAGAGTGAATGTCCCGTAAACTTCCGTTAATATGAATTCTCCCGGGGCTATAATTGATCTGTCCACATGGGTTTCCGCTGCGAAGTGGACAATTGCATCTACCTTGGGATATAAGATTTCAAGTATAGACCTATCCTTTATGTCACCTCTTACGAAAATATAGTTTTTATCATTTTCAAAGTCTTTTAAATTCTCAATATTAGCTGCATATGTCAATTTATCAAGATTGTATATTTTTAGATTCGGAAGTTTTTTTCTGAGAAATCTTATGAAATTTGAACCGATGAAACCGTATCCGCCTGTAATCAGAATTGAATTTATATTCATGATATATGATAATAGTTAAAGTTGAGGTAGTCAATCCCGCACTATCTTTTTGGATTTGTGTCTCTTTGGTGAAGTGTTCTTATTTCTTTTTTTTTATTGAAACATTCTTACATTTACCGTTGGAAAGAAAGTGTGGGACAAGTCCCCTCTATACACTATCTTTTTGGATTAAAAATTAACTGCAAGGGCAATTCATGAATTGCCCCTACAGATATTTATTGCGATTTGCAATTTTTTAAATTAAAAAAATCAAAATAAAAAATGATTAGCAATAGGAAATCAATAATATTCCTTGTGAACAGCTCAGTGCTCAGAGCTCAACGCTCAACGCTCAGGGCTATCGTCAGCCTTGAGCTGATTTTGAAAGTTATCGGTTTATTGCTATTTGTAAATTCTTTTTAAATTAAAAATATTAAATAAAGTAAAATATTGAATACAAAGGGTTTCTCCGTTCTTCATTCTCCGTTCTTCGTTCTTACTTCTCAGTTCTCCCTTAACTTCCATTCACCATTCACGATTCACAATACCTCTACCTTACAATCTCAATCATGCCCAATCCAAAGCTGTTTAATTGGCCTATTCCCCATTCATATGCAATTTGAATTATCTCTTTGTTTCCTGACATTGTGAAGGGTGATAGCCATGCTTTGTATTTCTTACCCTTTATCTGTACCAATTTTGAGATTTTCCTTTTTTTAAGCAGATAATTCTTATCAAATTGAATATAAAGATTTGTTTTTTGAGGCAATCTTCCGTACAATCTTCTGAATTTTTCTATTAAATTTGTCCTTATCGTATTGTAAAATTCACTGTCATGGGGATTTAAGAAAATTTCTTTTTCATCATTTTCCTTTGTTACATATTTTTTATAAACAGTAATAGGAGATAGGCATTTAAACTTGTTTTCCTCATCTCCCACTTCAAAAGGGGGAAAAATTACTGTTTTTTCCACTTTTAAATCTGTTTCAAAAAGTCTTATACTATTATACTCTTTGAAATAGTTTTCAATTGTTTTTATGTAATTTTCCAGAGGGGATGTAACATATAGCACTATCGGATTCTTCAATAAAATTCCTTCATCCGAAATCTCTCTGTTCATTGATCTAAAAGGTGAGAAATTAAAATAAGGTTCAGTAATCCCTGAAGATTTAAGAATATCTCTTATGAAAAAAGATGTTTCATACGCTTTTTTGAAAGGAACAAAAAATCCATCATCGCAAGAAATATGTATCTTAATCCTCATCATAATAAGCATAAAAATATTTTTTATTTATGTCAAGTAATTATTTGTTTTTTAATTAAAAACTCCTATGAATGAAAGATGAAATTTTATATTTTATGTATTTAGTTATATTTTAAATTTGAAAAAAAGTTGAGAAAGAAAATAAAAAGTGTTAGAATTTTAAACTTTATTTTGGAGGATAAAAAATGGATAAGAATTTCAATTCCATCGAAGAGATACTTGATTTTGCAATAAGCAAAGAGTATGAAGCAAGGGATTTTTACACGGAGTGGTCATCAAAGGTTGATAATGAGACTTTAAAAGATGTTCTCTTATCTTTTGCAAATGAGGAACAGAAACATGCTAATTTAATAATGGATGTAAAAAATGGAAAAAAATTCAAACCTGTGGAAAAAAAGATTACTGATATGAAAATAGCTGAGTATATTGTTGATATTGAACCTTCGAAGGAGATGGATTATCAGGAGGCTTTGATTATTGCTATGAAAAGAGAGAAGGCTGCTTTTAAACTTTATACTGATCTTGCTGATTCTTCTGAAGATGAAAATATTAGAGAATTGTTTGATGCTCTTGCTCAGGAAGAGGCAAAACATAAACTAAGACTTGAGACAATATATGATGAGGTGGCTTATCCGGAGAATTAAGAGGTGGAGGGTAAAAAGTTTAATCTGAAAAAAGCATACAAGAACGAGGAATTTTTAACAAGTAGAGAAGCAAGGGTAATAAGAATTCTTGCTGAATATATTGAACCGGAAGTACGGTTTAAAAAATTTAATGTAAAGGATACTATTGTATTCTTCGGTTCGGCGAGAATTATTCCGGAAGAAAAAGCATTAAAAAATGTTGAACTGCTTGAAAGAAAGAAGAGAACTAAGAAAATTGAAAAGCTTTTGGATGAAGCAAGAAAAGATCTTGTTTTTTCAAAATACTATGAGGCGGCCCGGGAATTAGCAAAAAAAATTACATTGTGGTCTAAGGAAATTCATAATGATGAGCATAGATTTATTGTTTGCTCCGGTGGTGGCCCCGGTATCATGGAAGCTGCCAACAAGGGGGCATCAGAAGCGGGAGGAGTGTCAATTGGTTTGAATATAAGCCTTCCGTTTGAGCAGGAACCCAATCCCTATATAACAAGAGAGCTTGCTTTTGAATTTCACTACTTTTTTATGAGAAAATTCTGGTTTGTTTATCTTGCGAAAGCCATAATAGTTTTTCCCGGCGGATTCGGAACAATGGATGAATTTTTTGAACTACTTACTCTTGTTCAAACCGGAAAATTGGAAAAGCTGATTCCGATTGTACTTTACGGTAAGGAATACTGGGATGAAATAATAAATTTTGATGCGCTTGTTAAATGGGGAACTATAAGTGAAGAGGATTTGAAGCTCTTTAAATTTATTGACAATGTTGACGAAGCTTTTTTCTATATTAAAGATGAGCTTACAAAAGAATATTTGAAGTAATTTGAAAGTTTATATAGTTTTTGACAATAAAGCTAAGGAAGGTTTTAAAAAAGGGTGGGGATTGTCTCTTTATATTGAAACTGAAGAAAAAAACATTCTCTTTGATACAGGATGTTCAGGGGAGGATCTTGTTTTCAATCTTACTAAATTTGAGGTGGACGCCGGCTCCTTTTCCGATATCGTTATTTCCCACGGCCATTGGGATCACACGGGAGGGATTTTTTCTCTTTTGAATATGAGAGCTTATAATTTTTTTGTAGGAGAAAGTTTTAGCGAAAAATTTTCCTTTGAGATAAATGATAGGGGAGGTGAGGTAATAAGAGGGAACGAGTGGAGAAAAATTAGTGAAAATTTTTACGTAACGCCTGAACTTAAAAGGAATTTTCCTGAACAAGCACTTGTTTACAATACTAAAAACTTTTCATTCCTATTTTTAGGTTGCTCACACCCCGGGGTTGAAGAGTTTGCTAAATTGACCTTTGGAAAATTTAATAACCCCCTGTATTTAATGGGAGGATTCCACTTTTATCCTCTTTCGGATGAAAAAATAGAGTTCAGGTTAAGTGAGTTGAAGAAATTGCCGATTTTAAAAATCTATCCTCTGCACTGTACGGGAGATGGAGGAAGAGAGCTTGTTTTAAAAAAATTTGAAGGAGAAAATTTAAGGGCGGGAAATATGATAAAAATCTGAAAAGTAAGAAAATTCAATTAAAAAGTTTGACTTGCAAACCTTTTAATGATATTTTTATTGACTATGAAAAGAATAATTAACACTTTAATAATATTGGCTCTGGTTGTTTTTTTTCTCTATCTTTTTGCAAAAAACCTTGACATTGAAAAAGCAAAGTACTATGTTATACATACAAGGCTGAGGTTTTTATTCTTTATATTTTTAGTTTATCCCTTTATCTATTATTTTCGTTCTTTAAGGTGGCGACAGATAATGGGAAAAGAGGGAGAAAGGATGAAATTGATAGATGTTTATTCATCAAATATCTTGGGATTTGCAATTAATTATACAATCCCGGCAAGGATAGGGGAGTTTGCAAGGGCTGCTATTTTAGGGAAAAAAACCGGGGTTAGTACAATGTTTATTTTTAGTACTGTTCTGATAGAAAGAATCCTTGACCTTGGAGCAATGGTTTTTTTTGCGGGGATTTTTTATATTTTTAAAGGTTATGCTTTTAAGGATATGAATCCGACTGAAAGTTCAATGCAGTTTTTGTTAAAGGGAAGTGTGATTGCCTTTATCTCTTTTGTTGTTTTGATGCTTGCACTTTTTTTAATTTATCTTTTAAAAAGAAAAGTAGTGATTCTCTGGGAAAAACTCTGTAATAAAATTTTACCTAAAAAGATGAGAAACGGAGCTATTGAAATAGGAGACAGATTTATCGAAGGTTTGATATCACTTTTTGAGAATGAAAGGAAAATAGCTATCTTTGTTAATTCTCTTATTATATGGTTTTTAATTTCAACAGGATACTGGATTGCGCTTTTTGATTTTGGGTTGAAGGTAAGCTTTGTAGCGATTATACCTTATATAGTGGCACTATTAATAGGAGCTTCAATCCCCACTCCGGGGATGGTAGGGGGCTTTGAGGCATTATCTCAGATGGCGCTGACAGGTTTTTATCGTATGAATAAGAATATAGCTGCTGCTGCCACTATTTTAATGCATTTATCTTTGATAATGGTTACTCTGATGCTTTCAATTCCTTTTTTAATAAGAGAGGGGAAATGGGTTCTTGATATAAGCAAATATAAAAAAATGAAGGAAGAGATAAAATGAGATGTCCTTATTGCAACAGTGATAATGTAAGGGTTATTGATACAAGAGAGATAAAAAATGGAGTTGAAATAAGAAGACGAAGGGAGTGCTTATCCTGCGGAGCAAGATTTACAACTTATGAGAGAATAGAGGAAAAGCCCATTTTAGTAATCAAAAAAAACGGAGAGAGAGAACAGTTTGACAGGGAAAAAATAGTCAGAGGAATAATGAGAGCATGTCAAAAAAGACCTGTTTCTGCGGAAGATATTGAGAGGATTGTTGATAAGGTTGAAAAAGAGATTTTTGAATCAGGAAAGAGAGAGGTAAAAACCATGTTTATCGGTGAAATTATTATGGAAGAGCTCAGGAAACTTGATAAAGTTGCCTATGTAAGATTTGCTTCTGTTTACAGAGATTTTAGAGATATTGAAGAGTTTGAAAAAGAGCTTGATAAATTAAAAAAAATATGATTTTAGAGGAGGCACCATGGGGTAAAAAAGGGCAAAGACCCTCTTATATTTGAAAGAGTTTTAAGAAGAGAGGCTGGAACTATTTATCCGCCTATGGACGTAAGCGAGGAAAAGGAATATATTATAATCAGGGTTAATCTTCCCGGAGTAAAGAAAAAATATATAAAAGTTTATTTTGACAATAGGAGCTTGATAATTGAGGGAATTAAAAAGAAAACCAAGGAAGAAGAGGGCTCTGTTTTTTACAGGGTTGAAAGGGAATTTGGTAAATTTTACAGGGAAATTAGCTTTAATGTCCCGATAGACTCTGATAAAATATCGGCGGAATTTTCAGATGGTGTTCTTGTGATTAAATTGAGAAAGATAAAAAGAAAAATAAAAGTGGATATAGTATAAAGGAGGTTTAAATGAGTGAGGAAGAAAAAAAACAGGGAAATAGTGAATTGGAAATAAATAAAGATGAAGAGATTATAGAAAAAAGCAAAAAGGAGGAGATTCCGGAAGATATTCCTGTTATCTTTATAAGGGATCTTGTCGTTTTTCCCTATATGGCATTGCCTTTACATGTAGGAAGGGAGAAATCAAAGAATGCGGTGGATGAGGCCTTATCTAAAAACAGAATGGTATTACTTTTAACTCAAAAGGATGCCAAGATTGAGGAGCCTACCGTTGATGATGTTTATAAGGTAGGAACAGTTGCTGTTATATTAAGAATGCTTAAACTTTCAAGCGGTGATATAAGATTATTTATTCAGGGCTTAAAAAGAGCCAGAGTTAAGGAGTTAAGTGCTGATTATCCCTTTGCAAAGGCAAAGATAGAGGTTTTGGAGGATAAAGAGGTATCGGCGGAAACACTTGAGGTTAAAGCTTTGAAGAGAAATGTAAAAAGCTCTTTTGAAAAATTTGTTGAATTGGGCAAACAGCTTCCTCCGGAGCTTGTTTTTTACATACAGGATATTGAAGATTTAGGAAAATTAGCGGATAATGTAATCGCCTATCTTTCACTGGAAATCAAAGATGCCCAGGCATTGCTTGAAACTGAAGACAGCTTTGAAAGGCTTAAAAAAGTTTATGAATTGCTTTTAAAGGAGATTCAAATTCTTCAGGTTCAAAGAGAAATTTCCAATAAGGCAAAAGAGGAAATTGATAATCTTCAGAAAGAATATATTTTAAGACAACAACTTAAAGCTATTAAGGAACAATTGGGGGAGACAAGCGAGCTTGAAGAGGAGATAAAAGCATATAAAGAGAAGATTAAAAAGGCCAAACTTCCAGAAAAAGCAAGGGAGGAGGTTGAAAGACAGCTTTCAAGGCTTGAGAAAATGCACCCTGAATCTGCAGAGAGTAATGTCATAAGAAACTATCTTGATTGGATGCTTTCCCTCCCCTGGAGCAAGTCAACCAGGGATAATCTGAATATAAAGAAAGCAAAAAAAATCTTAAATGAAGACCATTATGACCTTGAAAAGGTTAAGGATAGAATACTGGAATTTCTTGCTGTAAGAAAGCTTTCCAAAAAACTAAAAGGTCCTATATTATGTTTTGTAGGACCTCCGGGAGTCGGTAAAACCTCACTTGGAAGATCCATTGCAAGGGCTATGGGAAGGAAGTTTGTAAGAACATCCCTCGGTGGAGTTCACGATGAGGCTGAGATAAGAGGGCATAGAAGAACCTATGTGGGAGCCCTTCCCGGTAGAATTATTCAGGGAATAAAACAGGCAGGTTCAAACAATCCTGTCTTTATGCTTGATGAAGTTGATAAGATAGGAGCTGATTTCAGAGGTGATCCCTCATCAGCGCTTCTTGAAGTCCTTGATCCTGAGCAAAATCACTCTTTTATGGATAATTATCTCGGTGTTCCCTTTGATTTGTCCAATGTGCTCTTTATAGCAACAGCAAATTTACTTGATCCGATACAGCCTGCATTCAGAGATAGAATGGAGGTTATTTATCTTCCCGGATATACTGATGAGGAAAAATTGCAGATAGCAAAAAAATTCCTTATCCCGAGGCAGATAAAAGAAAATGGTTTGAGAAAATCAGATGTTCATTTCTCAGATTCTGCAATTCTCAGAATAATAAATGAATATACAAGAGAAGCGGGGGTCAGAAATCTTGAGAGAAATATAGGAAGTATTTGCAGAAAAATTGCGAAAACAATAGCTGAAAAGGGGAGGAAAAGGTTTAGAATTACGGAAAAAAGCATAGAAAAGTATCTCGGAAAGCCGAAGATTTTCAGAGATCAGCTCCTTAAAGAGGATAAGATTGGTGTTGCAACAGGTCTTGCGTGGACACCTTCGGGCGGAGATATTCTTTTTATAGAAGCCATTTCGATGAAAGGTAAAGGTGGTTTGATTTTGACGGGTTCACTGGGAAATGTGATGAAAGAATCAGCAAAAGCCGCCCTTTCCTATATTAAAGCCAATGCTTCGGAATTAGGGATATCAGAGGATTGTTTCAAAGGCAGGGATATTCATATACATATACCTGAAGGAGCCATTCCAAAGGATGGTCCCTCTGCAGGCGTTACTCTTTTCACTGCAATTGTTTCCCTTCTTACGAAAATTCCGGTGAGAAGAGAGGTAGCTATGACAGGAGAGATTACCCTGCAGGGGAGGGTGTTGCCTGTCGGTGGAATAAAGTCAAAGGTTTTAGCTGCTTTGAGAGCGGGGATTAAAAAAATAATTCTCCCATCATACAATGAAAAGGACCTTGATGAAATTCCCAATTATGTTAAGAGGAAGTTGGAATTTGTTTTTGTTGATACTGTGGATCAGGTCTTAAAAGAAGCTCTCGTTAAAATTCCCAAAAAGAAATCCCGGAAAAAGGTGGTAAAAAAGGTTGAAAAGAAAAAGTAGGTTTGTTTTAATTTTATTCGTTTTGTTTTTTTTATTGTCTCAAACTTTTTTAAGGGCTGAGGAAGAGAGAAATAAGAGCAATAATTTTTTTAAAAATGTTTTTGATGATGAGATAGCCATATGGACATCTCCCGTTCATATGAAAGCTGAGCATCTCCTTATATGGGTTCCTGTTGTGGCAACTACATTGATTCTAATAGCAAATGATGAAAATATATATTCTGAGTTTCAAAAATTTAAGGATAACAATGGTTGGGTTCGGGATGTAAGTCCTCAGATTACAAAGTTAGGAGATGGCTGGTCATCTGTAATTATATCCGGGGCTTTTTATCTGGGCGGCTTAGCCTTTAAAAGCGACAGGGCAAAAAAAACAGCTGTTTTGGGGTTTCAGGTATTGATTCATACAGGTATTGTTGTTCAGGTAGGGAAACACCTGACGGGAAGATCAAGACCGGGTTTTACAGATGGAGTTGACCATTGGTACGGACCTTCGGGATTTTTTAAAAGATATGAAGAGGGCTTTGCAAAGTATGATGCTTTCCCTTCCGGGCATACTATAACCGTATGGGGAATGGCTACGGTTGTTGCTGAGCAGTATAAAGACAAGCCTTTTATTCCGATTCTCTCATATACACTTGCCACATTAACAGGCTTGTCGAGAGTAACGGAAAGGGCCCACTGGTTTTCCGATGTTTTTTTGGGGGCAGTTTTAGGGCACACAATAGCAAAATTCATAATTAAAAGGGAAAGATTAAGGAATATTTCAATAAATCCCTATGTTTCAGCTGATGGAATCAAACTGAGTATTAGCTATAGTTTTTAAATTGAAAAAATTTTCATTTAAATTCTTTTTTTTAATTTTTCTTTTTCTAATAAACAATCTCCTTTCTTTGTCAAATGATATTATTCTTAAGGGAATTATAAAGGGAAATGACATTTCATGCTGTTTGATTGAAAGTAATAATAAATTTTTGTTTTTGAAAGAGGGAGATGTTTTAAAAACATTTATTATTAAGAAGATATATATGAATAAGGTTGAAATTGTAGATATGGAAAAGGAAAATTCTTTTTACATATATTTTAGAGGAAATAAGGATATCGGAGAGAAAAGGAGTAAACCAGCTTTTGTTTATGAAATTAATCAGCAGCCGACAAAAGTTTTTGGTTTGAAAAGAAAAGAGATTGAGTATTATCTAAACAATCTTGATAAAATATTGTACTCTGCGAAAGCTACCCCCTATTTTGAAAATGGTCGGATGAAGGGCTTTAAAGTAAGCTTGATTGATAAGGGAAGTATAATAGATAAAATGGGGATTATGAACGGAGATATTATTTATAGTGTAAACGGAAAAGAGCTTAAAGGAATTGAAGATATCCTCTATTTTCTAAACTTCTTTTATACACTAAAAGAGATACGGCTTGGTATTTTAAGAAATGGTAAAAGAGTGATTTTTAATTATAGAATTTTAAGGTGAAATAAATATAAACACTTGATTTAATTTAGAATTTGTTTTATAAATACCTATCAACTATTGTGGAGGTTTTTTATGCTGAAAAGTATGAGAAAAAATTTGAAATCTCTTAGTATCTTCCTGTGGATTGTTATATTTTCATTTGTATTCTTTATTTTTGTGGATTGGGGAGCAGGAAGATTGGGACCCAATGTTAATATGGATACAATAGCCTGGGTTAAAAAACATAGAATTCTAACGGCTGATTTTAAAAGAACCCTTCTTGAAAGGGAGGATTATATAAAAAGAGTGCAGGGGGAAAAGGCGAGAGCGTATTTAAATAGTCCTCAGTTTCCTCAAATGGTTCTTCAGCAGATGATACAGGAAACAGTCCTTATTATGAAAGCTGAAGAGCTTGGTATAAAAGCTACGGATGAAGAGGTCAGGGAAAAAATTCTTGGTTATCCTGTTTTTAAAAATAGGGATGGAAGTTTTGTAGGTTATGAAAGATACAAGCAAACCCTTGCATATTTTCATATGACAATTCCGCAGTTTGAAAACTCATTGAGAAAGGGAATAATAATAGAGAAACTTAAAAAATTTCTAACGGCCGGAATTACTGCCACACCTGAAGAGGCTTTTCAGGAGTATAAAAATGATAAGGAATCGGCAAAGATAGCTTATTATCTTATAAAATTCAATGAAGTTCCGATTAAGACAGACATAAACGAAAGTGAGCTTAAAAAGTATTTCAATGAGCATAAATCAGATTTCAAAATTCCGGAAAAAAGGACTTTTAAGTATGTTCTCTTTTCTACGGATGAGTATAAAAAGAAGGTTAATCTTTCCGAAAGCGATCTTAGAAAGTACTATGATGAAAATATAGATAGGTTTAAGATTCCCGAAAAAAGGTTCATAAAAAGAATTTTTATAAAAAAATCAGATAGTGCTGAGAGTAAAATAGATGAAGCTTTGAAGGAATTAAAATCAGGTAAGGATTTTTCCGAAGTCGCAAAAAAATATTCTGAAGATAAAAAAGCAAAAAATGGAGGTGATTGGGGGGCTTTTGAGTGGAGATACTTTGTTACACCTGAGGAAAAGAGTGAAATTGAAAAACTCAGTGAAAATTCTGTTTCTCCTGTTATTAAGAGCGATAAGGGATTTTCAATAATTTTCCTTTATAAACTTGAGCCTGCAAAGGTTTCCACCTTTGATGAGGTTAAAGATAGGATAAAATCATATTTAAGTTATCAAAAGACACAGGAGTTGGTTTTAAAGGATGCACAAAACTTTTATAAAAAATTAGGTAAAAAGGATATTGAAAAGTTTGCAAAAAAGAAGGGATATAAGGTTCGTGAGGCCAAGGATTTTACCAAAACAGATTCAATCCCAGATGTCGATCCATCGGGGGCGGTGGCAAAGAGTGTGTTTCAACTTAAAAAGGTGGGAGATACCACAGAACCTGTTTTCACTTTTAAGGGAGCTGTTGTAGCCCAGCTCAAAAAAATTACAAAGGAAAGACAGGCGAAATATGATGAAGTGGATGATAAAGTAAAGGAAGCTTATATTAATTTCTTAAAGAAAGAGGCAGCTAAAAAAATTGCTGAGCAAATATTGTCAAAAATAAAATCAGGCCAGGAAATAGACACAACTCTTCCCTATATAAAATACAAAGACAGTGTTACACTGCGTCATAATGCCTATGTAAATGGAGTGGGATATCTGAAGAGTGTTGAGAGGTATGTTTTTAAAGCACCTGTCAATAGTATTTCTACACCCTTTTACACTGAATCAGGTTATTTGATAGTTAAGGTTTTGGAAAAGGACCTTAAAACAAAGGCTGATTTTGAAAAGGAAAAGGATGCGGTTATGAAAAAGTTAATAGAGACCAAGAAAAATTCATTTCTTTTAAGCTATCTTCAGAAACTTATGGAGGAGTATAAAGTAAAAATAAATAATTATGTGTTAGAGACATTTACCAAAAAAGGACAATAAGATAGGAGGGGATTAATGGAAACAGAAGGAAAAGTGAAAGGATTACCGGAAAATGCTTACAGGCCGCTTAAGGAGGGAGAAAAGTATATCCCTTATATAAAGCCAGATGAGATAATTCCCGAGATTACCTTAAGATCCGTGAGTCTGGGTATTATAATGGCTTTTATATTTTCCGCGGCAGCCGCATTTTTAGGACTTAAAGTTGCTCAGGTTTTTGAAGCTGCAATACCGATAGCGATTCTTGCGGTTGGTATAGGTCCTCTTTTTAAAAGAAAGAGCACTATTCTTGAAAATGTTATCATCCAATCAATAGGAGCGGCTTCAGGTGTTATCGTTGCAGGGGCGATTTTTACTTTACCGGCTATTTTTATATTAAAGCTTGATAAGACAGTTGGAATAGACCTTTTTAAGATTTTTATAGTATCACTGTTCGGTGGATTTTTGGGTGTTCTGTTTCTTATACCTTTCAGAAAGTATTTTGTGTCGGAAATGCACGGTGAGTTTCCCTTTCCGGAAGCTACTGCCACGACTGAGGTTCTTGTTGCGGGAGAGAAAGGTGGAGAACAGGCTTCTGTTCTGGTGAAAAGTATGATAATCGGTGGTCTTTATGATTTTTCAGTATATTCATTGAATCTTTTTAAAGAGGTTTTCACAACAAGGGTTTTCGGATGGGGCCAACAGCTTGCGAATAAAGCAAAAATGGTTTTTAAGCTTGATGTTCTTGCTGCTGTTTTCGGACTGGGATATATTGTTGGTCTAAAATACGGAACAATAATAGCCGCCGGTTCATTTGTTTCATGGTGGGTATTCATTCCACTTGTAAACTTTTTCGGAGGAGATAAGATTGGCGGGCTTTCACCCGAACTTATTTTTTCAACATATGTAAGACATATTGGGATAGGGGCGATTGCAGCAGCCGGAATTATCGGAATACTAAAATCCTCAAAGGTTATATATCAGGCATTTGGAATGGGGATCAAAGGGATATTTTCAAAACATGAAAACAAAGGAGATAATGTAAGAACTGACAGAGATCTTAAAATGACCACAATAGTTATGGGAATCATTATAATGTCTCTTTTAATTTTCTTATTCTTCAGATATTTCATTTTACAATCAAATGTTAAAGCTCCTACAACCATGAGTCTAATATCCTTTGCCACAGTTATCATTATCAGTTTTCTTTTTACATCTGTTGCAGCCAGAGCAATTGCAATAGTGGGAACCAACCCTGTTTCAGGAATGACATTAATGACACTAATCCTATCAAGTATAATTTTAGCTGCGGCAGGTTTGAGAGGTCCCTATGGAATGATGGCAGGTTTATTGATAGGTGGTGTTGTCTGCACTGCATTATCAGTTGCCGGAGGATTTATCACAGACCTTAAAATAGGTTATTGGCTTGGAGCAACTCCCTGGAATCAGGAGAGATTTAAATTCCTTGGTATCTTTGTTGCATCCCTATCTGTTGGACTTGTCATACTTCTTTTGAATCAAACATACGGATTTTCTCCTGTGAAAACAGAGGAAACCCTGAAGATGATGGAAAATATGAAAAAGATTGAAATAAAGGCGGAGAATATGCCAGTCTTAAAACAGGAGCTTAAAAAGTTCAGGGTTCTTCTTGACAAAAACTCCGCTCCAAAACCTTTAATGGAAAACATAGATGTTTTGCTTGCGTCAAAGGATTTGAATTCATTTAAGGCAAATTTTAAAAATTTTGAATATGAATTTGAAAACACAGAGCCACTTCCGGCTCCTCAGGCAAATGCAATGGCTGCTGTTATAAAACCACTGATGGAAAAAAGCTCATCGGCACCGTGGATGCTATATATCGTAGGAATAATTTTTGCGGTCATCATGGAAATGATAGGTGTTCCTCCGCTGGCATTTGCACTTGGTATGTATATTCCTCTTGAACTTAACACCCCTATAATGTTGGGAGGTCTGGTGGCATACCTTGTTAAAAAATCCACCGATGATAAAAAGCTTGCAGCAAAAAGACACAGCAAGGGGACTCTTATAGCCTCCGGTTTTATTGCGGGCGGAGCCTTGATTGGAATTGTCAGTGCTCTTTTAAAATATTTAAACCTTGAAGAGTCACTTAAAACAGGAATAGCAAGCAAACCGATCGGTGAATGGCTATCGCTTGTTATGTTTATCTTGCTTTCAATTTATGTCTATTGGGATGCGAAAAGAGTGAAAAATGATTGAAGAGCTTATTGTTGAAAAGGTAAATCAGGCTGTTTCTCTTTTAAAGGAGTATGATTATGATATGTGGATTACCTTTGCAAGGGAAATAAGTGTTTCCCCGGATCCTATTCTTGATTATATTTTTGAAGATAATCTCACATGGAAATCAGCGATAATAATTACGGCTGACGGAGATAAAACAGCCATAGTCGGTTCTCTTGATGCTGAATCCATTGAAAGAAGAGGTATTTATGAGGTTATTCCCTATGTAAAATCATTTAAAGAGCCATTTATAAAATTCATAAAAAAGAAAGCTCCGAAGAAAATTTTAATAAATTTTTCAAAAGATTCTCCCATTGCGGATGGTTTGAGCCATGGTATGTATCTGAATCTTATTGAGGTTTTAAAAGAGGCAGGATACGAAGACAGAATTTTTTCCTCTGAAAAATTGATTTCATCTCTTTTGGGTAGAAAGAGTGAAACAGAGATAAAATTGGTTAAAAATGCCATAGATGAAACACTTAAAATCTTTGATGAGGTTACGGTTTTTTTAAAAGAAGGGGTTTCTGAAAAGGATGTTGCTTCCTTCGTAAAATCAAAGGTTAAGGAAAGAGGGTTCGGTTATGCATGGGAAGAGGAAATGTGCCCAGCTGTATTTGCTGGTCCTCAAACAGGAGGAGCACACTCCGGTCCCACAGATAAAGTCATCAAAAAGGGTGAAGTGGTTAATATGGATTTTGGAATAAAATTAAACGGTTATGTAAGTGATCTCCAGAGAACTTGGTATATTTTAAAGGAAAATGAAGATGATGCCCCTGAACCCGTAAAAAAAGCTTTTAAAGTTTTGATGGAATCTGTTGAAAAAGCGGCATCCGCTTTAAAAGCAGGGGTAAAAGGTATTGAAATAGATACTATAGCAAGGGAACATATTGTTAAGAATGGATATCCGGAATATCCCCATGCCTTGGGTCATCAGGTCGGAAGGAATGCCCATGACGGAGCGGCTTTACTTGCACCAAAGTGGGAGAGATACGGGAATCTTCCGTTTTTAAAGATTGAAGAGAATATGCTCTTTACGATAGAACCTCGTATTCCTGTGGAAGGATATGGAGTTGTCACAGTGGAAGATATTGTGAGAGTTAAAAAGGACGGGGTTGAATTCTTATCTACTCCTCAAAAAGAAATAATTCTTATTAAAGGATGATAAGCCTTATTTTATTTATCCTCAGGGAACCTCCCGATTCGGAATTAAATTCATTTTTAAAATCCATTTCTTCAACTTTTTCAAAAGGGAAAAATCCTTCGATTATTCTTTTTGTTATAGCGATTATTTTTATTCTTATGTTTCTTGTGATTGTTAAGTACATGTTTGAAGTAAGGAGAACAAGAAAAAAACTTGAAGAAATTATTGAAAAAAGGGACTTTCCAAGGATAAATCAGGAGAGGGATTTCAGAAAGAGCAAAAGAATTAAGGTGTCAAAAGAGGATAACATTCAAGTACGGTTTAAAGAGGGGGAGCATAGGGGTGAAACCGGTCTTCTTCTTGACATATCAAAAGGAGGTCTGAGTTTCGAACCTAACTTTCCTCTCAGAAGGATGTATGTGGATGAACTTATAAATAATTTTGAGATTGTCAGCGGAGCAACTAAGATACTCATAAAAAAAGCGAAAGTTGTCAGAATTCAACATCTCTATCATAAAAGGGTTATTGCATTTCGCTTTCTTGATATTGATTTAAATAACAGAGAGCTTTTGATTAAATTTATATCAGATCTGGAAAGGAAATAAACCTATTTTAATTTGATATTACTCCGGAGCTTCTCTATAATAATAAATGAAAAAAATAATTACTTTTATAATAATTTTTCTTATATTAATCGGAGGAAATTCTATTATGAGTGAAAATAGCAGATATAAAAAGGCTCTTTTTGCCGGCGGATGTTTCTGGTGTATGGAAGCTGCTTTTAAAGATGTCAATGGAGTTATTGATGTCTTTTCCTGCTATACGGGAGGTCACAAGGAAAATCCTACCTATGAAGATGTTTTAACGGGGACAACCGGGCATTATGAAGCTGTCGAGGTTATTTATGATTCTGAAATAATCAGCTATTATGAATTATTAAAAATATACTGGATGAATATTGATCCCACTGATCCAGAGGGACAGTTTGCAGACAGAGGGCTTCAGTACAGAACCGCAATTTTTTATTTTGATGAAGAGCAGAGGAGAATTGCCGAAAAATCAAAAAGAGAGCTTGAAAAATCAGGAAAATTTAATAAGCCCATTGTCACTGAAATTAAAAAAGCGGGAAAAGTATATAAAGCGGAAGAGTATCATCAGAACTATTGTAATAAACATCCTGTTGAATATAAAAGTTACAGCATAGCCTCGGGGAGAATTCCCTTTATTTTAAAAATCTGGGGTAAGAGGGATGAAGAGCCATGGAAGAATTTCAAAAAGCCAGATGAGTATCAGCTGAGAATGATGCTTACTCCCCTTCAATATCATGTTACTCAGGAGAATGGAACAGAGCCTCCCTTCAATAATGAATATTATAAAAACAAAGAGGAAGGAATCTATGTGGATATTGTCTCCGGTGAGCCTCTTTTCAGTTCTCTTGATAAGTATGATTCAGGGAGCGGATGGCCGAGCTTTAAAAGAGCTCTTGAAAAGGATAATATTATCACAAGGGTTGATAAAAGCCATGGAATGGTTAGAATAGAGGTTAGAAGTAAGTACGGGGATTCTCACTTGGGGCATTTGTTTCATGATGGACCACCTCCGACCGGCTTAAGATACTGCATAAATTCAGCTGCTTTGAGATTTATCCCGAAATCAGAGCTTGAAAAAGAAGGTTATGGAAAATATTTAAAACTCTTTAAAAACAGATAAAATCTCAAAAAGACTCCATACGGAACTAACTTTTATCAAGTGATGAAATTTATCAAGTATACTCACTCAAATTGTACTGTTTTATAAAGCTCACAATTTCTTTTAAATTATTACATATTTTATTCCTGTTTCCCTTCCACTATCACTTTTTTAAGTATATAATTTTTTTATGAAGAAAATTGTATGGTTTTTTATTTTTGTTCTGGTCGGATTGGTGGTGGTGATTTTACTGCTGCCTAAAAAGAAAATTATTCTGATTCCCGCTGAAAGAGAATATACGAAGATTGGTAAGGAGCTTACTGTTATTCCAAACGGTAGGTTTATAACCCCCGCGGGTAAAACCTTTAAGGTTGCGCCCCATCCCTTCGGGCTTGCTTTGAGTAGAGATGGGAATATTGCAGTAACAGCAAACTCAGGTGTTGCTCCCCTTTCAATCACTATTATTAAAAATATTAGAAGCGGAGAGGTTAATATAAAACAGATTCCTCCGGGCCCAACCTCTGATAAAGGTGTGCTCGCCTCTGTATTTATGGGCCTTGCAATATCCCCTGATAGTAAATTTGTCTATGTGGCAGGAGGAGAGGAGAATAAAATCTATATCTTTGACCTTAACACAGGTGAGAAAAAAGGTTTTATTGACTGTTCATATAAGGATAAGAATTCTGATTATACTGATGGCTATATCGGGGATCTTGTTATGAATCGTGAGGGAAACTTAATTTTTGCTGTGGATCAGATAGGATTCAGAGTTATTATAGTTGATGTGAAAAATAAAAAGCTCTTAAAAAATGTAAAGGTAGGCAGATATCCTTTCGGTATTGCCTTATCCCCCGATGAAAAGGAGCTTTATGTGGCAAATGTGGGAATGTATGAATACTCATATTTAAAAGGAGTTGATTTTGATAATTTGAAGGATACTGCCCCGAATTTTCCAACCTCAGCCTTTTTATCTGAAAAATCGGTAAAGGGTTATAAAACCGATAAATATGAGGTCCCTCCACTTGGAGCTCCAAATGTTCCCGAATCCTTTTCTGTATGGAAAATAGATATATCAAATCCTGAAAAAGCCTGTGTTTCAGGTAAAGTCAAAACAGGAAAGCTTGTGGGGGAAATGGTTGAAGGTGTGCCTGCGGTGGGAGGTTCAAGTCCTAACTCCATAGTTGCAACGGATAAGTATATATTTGTAAGCAATGGAAATAATGATTCAATCTCTGTTGTAGAAAGAATTAGCTTTAAAATAAAAAAGGAGATAATGCTAACCCTTGATAAAAGATTGAAAGGTTTAAGGGGAATTATACCCTTCGGGCTTGATATCTCACCTGATTATAAAACTCTTTATGTTGCAGAGTCCGGTATAAATGCTGTTGCTGTGATTGATGCTGAAAAGCTTAAGGTCAAAGGGCATATACCTGCCGGCTGGTTTCCCTCAAAGGTAAGGGTTTCTCCTGATAACAAATATATTGTTATTGCAAATGCAAAGGGTTATGGTAGTGGCCCCAATGGGGGTAAAAATTT
>JALVQI010000037.1 GCA_027031485.1 Candidatus Aminicenantota bacterium
TTCCAGTGCCTTTAAATTCTTCAAAAATAACCTCATCCATTCTGCTGCCTGTATCGATAAGAGCTGTCGCTATTATTGTAAGACTACCTCCGTCTTCAATCTTTCTCGCAGCTCCGAAAAATTTCTTCGGTTTATGAAGAGCGTTTGCATCAAGCCCTCCCGACATCACCCTCTTGGAGGTTGGTAAAACTGAATTGTGAGCTCTTGCGAGTCTTGTTATACTGTCAAGTAAAATTACAACATCCTTTTTATGTTCAACAAGTCTCTTGGCTTTCTCAATTACCATTTCAGCAACTTTTACATGCCTTGAGGGATGTTCATCAAAAGTTGAAGCTATCACCTCTCCCTTTACATTTCTTTCCATATCAGTAACCTCTTCAGGTCTTTCATCAATTAAGAGAACAATTATCATCATTTCCGGATGGTTTAATTCTATTGATTTTGCTATTGTCTGAAGAAGCATTGTTTTACCCGTTCTCGGAGCAGCGACGATTAAACCTCTTTGGCCTTTACCTATGGGGGTTAAAAGATCCATCACTCTTGCTGAAATATTATGTCTATCAGTCTCAAGCTGAATTTTTTCATAGGGATAGAGAGGAGTCAGTTGCTCGAATTTCACCCCCTCCCTCATTTTAACAGCCTCAGAAACGGGTAAAAAGTTTATTGCATCAAGTTTAATAAGAGCGAGGTATTTTTCTCCTTCCCGGGGAGGTCTTACCCATCCTGAGACAGTATCTCCCATTCTTAAGTCAAATTTTCTTATTTGTGAGGGAGAAACATAAATATCATCTGAACTTGGCAGATAAGAATACTCCGGAAATCTTAAAAAGCCATAACCTTCCTGAAGAATTTCCAGAACTCCCTCAGCAAAAAGATAACCATTAGCTTTTGCCTGTGCTTCCAGGATTTTAAATGCAAGTTCCTGTTTCTTTAACAAAGAAATTCCGGTAATTTTCATCTCTTTTGCAATTTTTTGTAATTGGGCGAGAGATTTTTTTTCAAGATCCGCTAAAGTTAACAAATTTTTTTCATCAATTTCTTCTTTAATGCTCTTTGTTGCCATTTTTCTACTCCTGTAAAGAATTTTCTATAGTGTTCCAGAGCTCTCTCTTTCCTCTTCCATCTTTAGAAGAAAATGGAAGAACGGGAATTTCAAGCTCTTTTTCAAGTTTTTCCACTTTTTCTTTTATCATATTATTTTTTAATTTATCTATTTTGTTTGCTATGATTAATGTAGGGAGATTAAAATATGCTGCTGTAGAAAGCATTTTTACATCATAATCTGTGATCCCTACTCTGGAGTCAATAATAAGAGATAATAGAATAACATATTTTTCAAAATAAAAAAACTCCTTGAGCAAATTGTTCCATTTTTCTTTCTCTTTCTTCGGAACCTTTGCAAAACCGTATCCCGGAAGATCCACAAAATAGAATTTGTTATTGATCAGATAATAGTTTATAGACCTTGTTTTTCCGGGAGTAGAACTTGTTTTAGCAAGTTTTTTTCTATTTAACATTGTGTTTATCAATGTGGACTTCCCCACATTTGATCTTCCCGCAAACACTACTTTTCTCCTTTCATCAAACAAAAGATCCTTTGTTTCAAATACTGTCTTTATAAGTTCAACATTTTTTATTTTGATCACTAATTTTCTCTTTTTGCAAAGGAAGAGGGGATTTGTTTATTAAATATGTATTTATCTATTTTTTCTGTTAAACTCAAAGATAATACTTCATCCATTGTCTTTACAGGATAAATTTTAATACTATCTTTCACTTCAGCAGGAATCTCTGACAGATCTCCTCTGTTTTCATATGGAATAATAACACTTTCTATCTTTTCCCTGTGAGCTGCAATGAGTTTTTCTTTTAAACCTCCGATAGGAAGAACTTTCCCTCTTAAGGTCACCTCTCCTGTCATGGCTATTGTACTTTTTACTGGAATATTTAGGATTAATGAAATCAAAGCAGTGGCTATGGTTATTCCCGCGGATGGGCCCTCTTTGGGGACAGCTCCTTCAGGAACATGTAAATGATAATCATACTCCTTGAATGTTGAAAAATCAAAATTTAATTTCAAAAGTTTATTCTTCACATAGGAAAAAGCTGTTTGTGCTGATTCTTTCATTACATCTCCCAATCTTCCCGTAAGTACAAGTTCTCCTTTTCCGGGAACCAATCTTACTTCAAAAGTTAACAGATCTCCCCCACTCTCCGTCCATGCAAGCCCTATTACCACACCTATCTCATCCCTTTCTTCTTTTTTGGTAAGATGGAATTTCTTTGGGCCCAAAAATTCTTCTATGTTTTCTGCTGTTATTTTTACAAAAGTATCCTTTCCCTCTTCAACAACTTTTAGAGCAACTTTACGCAGAATATTTGCGATCTCCCTCTGAAGGTTTCTTACACCGCTCTCTCTTGTGTAACTCCTTATTATCTCAAGTATTGCATCATCGCTTATCTCTATATTTTCATTCTTTATTCCATTTTGAATTAGCTCCTTTCTGATAAGATACTGTTTTGCGATATTCAGCTTTTCAAGTTCTGTATAACCGGGTATCTCTATTACTTCCATCCTATCTAAAAGAGCAGAGGGGATGGGTTGAAGATGGTTTGCAGTTGTTATAAAGAAAACATCTGTTAGATCAAATTCAATATCAAGATATCTATCCACAAATTCTTTGTTTTGTTCCGGATCAAGAACTTCAAGCAAAGCTGCAGCGGGATCTCCTCTAAAATCAGAACTCATTTTATCAACTTCATCAAGCAAAAACACAGGATTTTTCACTCCTGATCTTTTGATTTGTTGAGCTATTTGTCCCGGGTAGGCTCCTATATATGTTCTCCTGTGCCCCTTTATCTCAGCTTCATCCCTTATGCCACCAAGGGATAGTCTGATAAACTTTCTACCCATTGCCCTTGCTATGGATTTCCCCAGTGAGCTTTTTCCCACACCGGGAGGCCCTACAAAACATAGGATGGGAGATTTACTTTTGGGAGTTAATTTTTTTACCGCGAGAAATTCTAAAATTCTTTTTTTAACCTTTTCAAGACCATAATGATCTTCCTCTAAGATTTTTCTTGCTCTTTTTATATCTTTTTTTTCTCTTGATTTTTTATTCCAAGGCATTGATAAAAGCCAATCAATATAATTTCTGGAAACCGTCGCTTCAGCTGACATCGGAGGCATAAGCTCCAATTTGTCAAGTTCTTTTAAAGCCCTATCCCTGACCTTTTCCGGCATATCTGTTGAATAGATTCTTTGCCTTATTTCTTCTATTTCATTCAGATCCTTTTCTTCTTCCTCTTCAAACTCTCTTTTCGGAGGGGGAGGAAAACCTCTTACCTTTTTATATCTTGAAGCTTTTGTTGAAGACTTTCTTGCTCTTAGCTCATTTCTTAATAAATATATAAGCCTTATAACCCTCTCCACAGGATTCATAGTCTCCAGTAAATTCTGTTTTTCATAAATAGGAACAGGAATTTGAGAAGAAATAATGTCTATTATTTTAATCGGATCTCCGGAAGAAACAGCCGGAATTACCGAATCTATTGTTTTTGAATTAGATGTTGTGGAAATAAAGTCTTTAAAGAGTTTTAAGAGTATATTATAGTTTGTGTCAAATTCTTCTGATCTATATGAAACATCGGGAAAACTTTTAATAATAACTTCGTAAAAAGGATAAAATCTCAGATACTCAAGAATCCTTGCTTTTCTTATTCCTTCCACCACAACTTTTATATTTCCTCCGTTTGCCTCAACTGTTTGGACAATTCTTGCTTCAACACCAACCGTAAAAATATCTTTCGGTTTGGGAACATCTATCGCCGGATTAATCTGTGTGGCAAGAAATATTGTTTTATCCTTATGCAGGGCATAATCCAGAGCTGCGATCGATGTATTTCTTCCGATTAAAAAGGCAGAGAAAGTGGAAGGAAAGACTATCATTTCCCTTAAAGGTATTAAACTTTTTGTTGTTTCCCTCTCTCTTTTCATAAACCTGCCGCCTTTTTTATTTTCTTAAATACTTTTTCTTTTCCCTTAATAGTATCCTCTGTTATTATAATTTTGTCAATACCTTTGTGTTCCGGAAGATGATACATTAAATCAGTCATAAACTCTTCCATTATACTTCTCAAACCTCTCGCCCCGACTTTCCTTTTTATTGCCTCTTTCGCTATGTATTTCAAAGCATCATCAGTAAATTCAAGGGATACACCTTCAATTTCCAATAGCTTTTTATACTGTTTTGTCAGAGCATTCTTAGGTTCAGTCAAAATTCGTACAAGATCTTCTTCTGTAAGCTCAGATAGTGTGGCAATAATTGGAACTCTGCCTATAAATTCAGGAATCAAACCATATTTTACAAGATCTTCCGGAAATAAATTTTTATACAGATAGTTTATGTCATCTTTATTTATTCTATTATTCTTTTGAGTTGCAAAACCCACGGTAGCACTGCCGATTCTTGATGCTATTATCTTTTCAAGGCCAACAAAAGCTCCCCCTAAAATAAAAAGTATATTTGTAGTATTTACCTTAAGGAAAGCCTGGTGGGGATGCTTTCTTCCTCCCATGGGAGGCACATTTGCCACAGTCCCTTCAAGTATTTTCAAAAGAGCCTGTTGAACACCTTCTCCGGATACATCTCTTGTTATTGAAGGGTTTTCGCTCTTCCTGCTTATTTTATCTATCTCATCTATATATATTATTCCCTTTTCAGCTTTGTTTATATCTCCGCCCGCATTTTCCACAAGAGTGAGAAGTATATTTTCCACATCTTCTCCAACATAACCAGCCTCTGTTAATGTGGTTGCATCCGCTATGGCAAAGGGCACATGGAGTATCTTGGCAAGAGTTTGGGCTATAAGAGTCTTTCCCGAACCCGTAGGCCCTATTAAGAGAATATTGCTCTTTTCAAGCTCCACTCTATCATTTTGATTTCCAGAATAAAAAATTCTTTTATAATGATTGTAAACAGCCACAGAAATTTTTTTCTTGGCTTCTTCCTGACCTATTACATAATCATCCAGCCTTTTTTTTATTTCCTTTGGTGTTGGAAGCTTAAACTTTTCTTTAATAGAATGCTCCTCCCTTTTGGGAATAGCGGAAGAAACAAGGCTATAGGCTGTTTCTATACATTCATTGCAAATATAGACACCTCCCGGGCCTCTAATGAGCTGAGAAACCTCAGAGCCGCTCTTCCCGCAAAAGGAACAGGTTGGTTCATTACTTTTTCTTCTCATTTCTAATATCCATTACCTTATCTACAATTCCATATTTGACAGCCATATCCGCCGTAAGAAATAAATCCCTATCCGAATCTTTTCTTATTTTTGCTATTGATTGCCCGGTATGTTTGCTTAAGATTCTAAAAAGTTCCTCTTTTATTCTCAAAAGCTCTTTAGTATATATTTCAACATCAGAGGCTCTTCCCTGAGAAGCACCTATCGGCTGATGTATCATTACTCTTGAATGGGGGAGAATGAATCTTTTGCCCTTTTTCCCCGCAGCTAAAAGGATTGCCCCCATACTTGCTGCCTGTCCGATGCAAATTGTGGATATATCATTCTTAATAAATTGCATGGTATCATAAATTGCAAGGCCTGCTGTTACAGAACCGCCGGGACTGTTAATATAGAGAAAGATGTCTTTTTCAGGATTGTTTGCTTCCAAAAAGAGTAGCTGGGCTATAACTATATTTGCCATTGCATCTGTGATTTCAGAACCTATAAAAATAATATTATCTTTTAAAAGTCTTGAATAAATATCATAAACTCTTTCCCCTCTTCCTGTCTGTTCAATTACATACGGTATTTGCATCTTTTTTACTCCTCTTTATTTTTAGTTTCGGTTTTTTTTGTTGTTTTCTTTACAGCAGTTTTCTTCTTTGTTTGTGTTTTCTTTTTTGCCGTTGTTGATTTTGCAGCTTTTTCAGGCTTTTTTGATTGTGTCTTTTTCTTTTCTCCTTGTTTCTTTGCTTCGGTTTTTTCTTTTTTAGGTGCTACTGTTGTGGATGCTTTTTTATCCTTTCCCTTGATCTTTGCCAATTCAGAAAGAAAAAGGATTGTCTTGTTTCTCAGAATTTGATGCTTTATTTCGGCAATATAATCTTCCGTCAGGTATGTTCTGAACATTTGAGGAGTGATATTGTAAATTTTGGCCTGAGATTCAATATATTCATCAATATCCTTTTCTTCCACCTTTATATCGTTTTCTTTTGCAATTTTTTCAACTATAAAAATTTTCTTTATATTTTCCCTTGAAATTTTAAGTGAAGTTGCAGGGTCATATTTTGCTCCCTGGTTAAAGAGAGTATTCATTTCCTGAAAAATAAAGCTTACGGGAACTCCGAATTCGACTTTTTTCTCTATTTCAGAGAGTACTCTTTCTCCTATCATATATTTTCTTTCCTCTCTTTTTTTGTTCTCTATAGCCTTCTTTATTTTTTCCTTTAATTCTTCAAGAGAAGAATATTCCCCCAATGATTTTGCAAAATCATCATCTATTTCGGGAAGTATAATTTTTTTTGCCGAAAGTAACTTTATCCTTGCTTCAGTCTCTTTCCCCGCAAAGTTTTTAGCATCAATCTCCTCCGGGATTTT
>JALVQI010000038.1 GCA_027031485.1 Candidatus Aminicenantota bacterium
TGAGATTTTCTTCCTTACAAAATCTTTCAATATAGGGAGTTAAATCCCTGTCTATTTCTTCTTCTGTTATTCCCAGTATATCGCAATATCTTTTATTCATTGTAAGATCAGTCAGATTATTAAGCTCCGAAAATATTGATACCTTTGAAAACTTTGTTATTCCCGTTATGAATAAGAATCTCGTATTCTCCCCCAATTCATCCGCTTTGAATGTTCCGTAAAACTCCTTTAAAAGCTCCCTGTTTTTGTCTGCTATCTTTAATTCTTCCTCTCCCTTTCCAAGATGATCTATTATAGGCTTATCATATTCATCTACCAAAAATACTATATCTTTCCCATACTTATTTACAAGCTTTTTTGATAAATCTTTCAATGCACTCTTTGCATAATCATCCTTTTCAACCTTAACTCCATACCTTTCACCATTATCCTTTATCGCATCTATTATCTGCTTTTCCAAAATCTCCGTATTCCTTGAAATGATACCATTAAAATCAAATCTTACCACAGGATGCTCTTCCCATTCATAATCACTATCACAAATGTATAATCCATTGAATAATTCCTTTTTCCCTCTGAATATATTGTAAAGGGTTGAAATCAATAATGATTTTCCGAACCTTCGTGGTCTTGAGAGAAAATAATATTCTCCGCTACTTATAAGATTGTATAGGAGCTCTGTTTTGTCAATATAAAGATAATCTTTTCTTCTTATCTTTTCAAAATCACTTATCCCTATGGGTAGATTCTTTAATTTTTCATTCATAATAAAATAATAGCATACTATTTTTCATTTTTGAACAGACACTTTTTCGTCAAAAATAATCTTACCGAAACGAATAAGTTTAATCGAAAAAAATTTGGTATTTTAAGAATTTACTTTAAAATATTTTATTATGCTATAATAAATAAATGAAAAAGTTTTTTCTTTTCTTTTCATCGCTTTTTGTTTCTCTAACTCTACTTTCACTTACTGTAAATATGAACTGGGTTGAGGAAAAGGTCACATTAAGACAGGATGGAAAAGGAATAATCACATATATAAGCTCATGGGATATAATAAGCGGGGATATGTGCGGGTTTTATTTTCAGGGTTTTGCTAAAGAGCCCCATTTTAATATGGAAAAATCCTATGCACTTTATAAAAACAAAAAATACCCTCTGACAATTAAAAGATTAACCGCAACAAAATATGATGTATGCAGCACAAAAAGATTGGGTCTCGGTAATGTTAAATTTATTCTTACCTTTGCCGTGGACTTTGTAAAGGAGGGAAATTTGGGGATAACAAAATCCCCTGAGTTCGGAGAACTTGTTTATTTTGACTGGGCTCCGACAAGATGGGACTACAGTTTACTCCATCAAGCAATATATATATACACTCCCATTAAAGTCAATAAAACCTATTTTGATTATCAGGAAATTTTTGATTCAAAATTAATCTTGACTGAGAAATTTATGAATCAAAACTATAAGATAAATTATTTCGGTCAACCCTTTAACAACCAAATTTTTCTCGGTTTTGTAGCCTACAAAGAAAAATTAGGAAAAAGGGAGAGTATGCCTTTAAAAATATATCTTCCTGCAAAATACTTTAATGTGGAACACATAAAAAAAATTGAGGCAGAAATTGAAAAGCAGAGACAGGAAGAGATACGAAAGAGAGCGGAATTAATAAGAAAGAAAAAGGAAAGATTAAGAAATCTTACAAAAAAGAATTTTTTATTATTAAATATAATTCTTGCAATAATTTTTGTTTTTATCGGATTTAAAGTAAGAAAAAGAAGAAGAGTAATAAGTGAATGGAGTGAGCTCAGCTGGTTATCCTCGGAATGGGTCCCTCCCAAAGTCCTTGTCCCCTCTGCAAGAAAAAAAGGCAAGGTGGCTGAACTTGATGACATTGAAGCTCTTTTTTTCATAGGAATAAAGACAAATTATCTGATTTCCGTAATAGGCTTTATCCTTGAAGAAAAGGGAGTTATTAAACTCAAATCCAAAAAACCTCCGTTGATTGAAGTTATTAATCCTGACAAAGAGTTGAGTTATTATGAAAGGAATTTTTTAAACTGCTTTGATTCTTCAGGGAGATTAATTCAGGAAAATATAAAAGCTCTTTTAAAAGAGTTGGCAACAAAGATTTCTGAGAAAACCTGGGATGCTGATCTTCAGGCCACAAGAAAATTTTATATTGAAAAATTTAGAAAATACTTACCTCCTGAATTGAGAAATGTTCCGGATAATGAAGTGGCAAATAACTATGTGAGAACGAGATATTCTCATATTGATGATTATTACTATTATGATAGTGATGATAAAAGCGCAAATGTAAAAACAGATCTTCCGGTTTACACGGATTTTGATAGTTTCTTAAAATCCGAAGCCTGTCATTCCGCCTGTTTTACCCATGATGCCTGTCATTCCGCCTGCCACTCTGCCTGTCATTCCGCCTGCCACTCTGCCTGTCATTCCGCATGCCACTCTGCATGTCATTCCGCCTGTGTTTCAGGCGGAGCTCATTAATTTAAAAAATGGAGAGAAATTTCAGAGATTTTTTTGAAAATGAAGATAAAATTCTATTTGACGGAGCAATAGGGACACAGATATACGCGAAGGGAGTCCCTAAAGGGCATTGCTATGATGAATTGAATATCTCTATGCCTGAAATCGTGAAAACAATACACAGAGAATATCTTGAAGCGGGCGCTGAAGTTTTGACAACCAATACTTTCGGAGCAAACAGATACATACTTGAAAAATATTTTGACCTTGGGAAAAAAGTCAAGGATATAAACTATTTCGGAGCAAGAATAGCAAGAGCTATTGCAAGGGATAAAGCATTTGTCGCAGGTTCTGTCGGTCCTATTTCAAGACCTCTTGATAAAGAGGATAATCCTACGGAAGATGAGTTAAGCTCAATTTTCAGAGAAC
This sequence comes from Candidatus Aminicenantota bacterium, assembly GCA_027031485.1. Taxonomy (GTDB): domain Bacteria; phylum Acidobacteriota; class Aminicenantia; order JAMOAD01; family JAMOAD01; genus JALXDT01. The sequence goes on from JALVQI010000038.1 coordinate 2,929, forward strand.
AGATACAAGCTCTTCTTGAGGGGGGGGTTGATCTTATAATATTTGAAACATTTGCATGTCTGAATGAGCTTATTACTGGCATAAAGGTGGCAAAAGAGCTTTCCTCTGATGTTTTTGTAATGGCTGAAATGTCTTTCCCCAACAATGGATTAACCCTTTTTGGCAAAAATCCGTTTGAAGTGTCTGTGAAGCTTTCGGAAACAGAGGCAGAGGTGATAGGCTCAAACTGCGGAACAGGTCCTCAGAATGTTTTTGAAGTTGTAAGAAAAATGGGAAGGGTCACCGAAAAACCGCTTTCAGCTATGCCCAATGCAGGACTTGCACAATTTGTTCAGGGCAAATTTTACTATCCCTACAATCCCCATTATTTTGCAAATTATGGTAAAAAATTTTTGTCAGCGGGAGTTAAGGTTGTCGGCGGATGCTGCGGAACCACCCCTGATCATATAAAATTATTAAAACAGCAAACAAAGGATCTCAAAGTTCAGCCGAGAAAAATAAAGAAGGTTGAAATAATCGAAGAAAAAGAGAGAGAGGTTAAAGAAACTCCGCACACAGGCCTTATGAAACTTTTGAAAAAAAAGAAGGCACTTTCCGTTGAAATAGATCCTCCGAGGGATGTTAACTTTAAAAAAATATTAAAGAGGCTCAATGATTACGGGAAACACATAAATGCAATAAATATTTCAGACAGCCCGATGGCAAAAACAAGAATGTCCCCTATAGCATTGGGAAAAATCTTACAAAATGAACTTGATAAGGAAATAATAGTCCACTACACTTGCAGAGACAGAAATATTTTAGGGATCCAATCGGATCTTCTGGGAGCTTCGGCATTGGGGCTTCACAATATTCTATCATTGGGAGGAGATCCCCCTTCAATAGGTGATTATCCTTTTGCAACCGGTGTTTATGATCTGACATCCGAGGGATTGGTTGAGATGATGTCCTCTCTGAATAGAGGAACAGATTTGCTGGGAAATCCCATAGGGGAAAAAACTCACTTTTATATTGGTGTGGGATTCGGGATAAATGAGAAAATTTCAGGAGAGATATTAGAAAGACTGAGAAAAAAAATTGAAAAGGGTGCACATTTTGTAATAACTCAACCTATTTATAAAGTAAAAGGAATGGTGGAAACAATAGAAAAAATAAAGGAGCTGGGAGTGCCGATAATGGTGAGTATAATGCCTCTTATCTCCTTTAAAAATGCGGAATATTTGCATTATGAAGTTCCGGGAATTACTGTTCCCGAAGAGATACTTAAAAGAATGGAAGGTAAGAGCGGAAGAGAAGGTGAAAAAGAGGGGGCAAAAATATCAAAAGAGCTTATTAAAGAGCTTAAAGGTATTGTAAACGGATTTTTAATAATTCCGCCTTTTAACAGACTACATCTACTTGAAGATATCTTTGGATAAATTATAGTTTTTTTATCAATAACAAATTCTATAGAGAAATTAATATAAAAACGATTTCTAAAAAAGATAATTCTTAATAATCTTTTTTCTTGACTTATAATATAATTTCTTCCTTATATTAAAATCCAAATCTATTTTAAACTATTGACTTTTGCTCTATTTTAAGGTATAAATAATCACAATTTTAAAAAGAGGTGATATTGGTGGCATATGTGCAAGTAAAAGAAAATGAAAAATTTGAGTATGCTTTAAAAAGGTTTAAAAGAAAAGTTCAGCAGGAAGCTATTATTAAAGAGATTAAAAAGCATTCGGTTTATCTTAAACCGGGGGAGAGAAGAAGATTAAGAAAACTTCAGGCTCTCAAAAGAATTCATAAAAAAATCAGAAGACTTTCAAACGATTAATTTTAAATATAAAAATAGCCCTGAGCATTGAGCTCTGAGCCCTGAGCTAAACATTAAGTAAATCGTCGATAAATTGTAACTGGTTATTTTCTTTTAAAATAAATTAAATAAATTAATAAAAAAGAATTTATAAATATCAACAAACCAATAACATTCAGTATTAGCTCAATGCTCAACGCTATGGGCTCAAGGCTAATATTGTGAATTGCACCTACAGTTAATAAATATAATTTAAAAATAACAGACAATAATAAGCCACTATCTTTCAAAAATTCAGCTCATGGCTCAATGCTATTTGACATATTTGTATATTTTCATTATATTATTCTATGGCGGATGATATTGTAAAAGAAGGTAAAAAGAGAAGAAAACCGTTGGGACAGAGACTCATTGAAGGGGGGTTCTTAACAAAGGAACAATTAGATCTTGCTCTAAAAGAGCAGGAAAGAACGGGCTCTATGTTGGGGGAAACCCTTATCAACCTCGGATTTATAACTCCGGATGTTCTTTCAAGCACTCTTGCCGCTCAATCAGGTGTTGAATTTATTGATTTAAAGAGAACCGCGATAGACGAAGAGGCTTTGAAAAAGGTTCCCGAAGATATCTGTAAAAAATACAATGTAATTCCAATAGATTATGACGAAGAAAAAAATCTGTTGACAGTAGCGGCTGAAAATATATTTGATGTTGATGCTATTTCTGAGATAGAAGAGGTTTCCGGGACAATGGTAAGATTTGTATCCGCTGTTCCGGATGAAATAAGCAATGCGATTGAAATTTACTACAGAGGGGGCAGATCATTAGATGAATTAATAGAAGAAAGTATAAATCTGGCAAGCCGACCGGGAATAATGGCACAAGAGTTAACATTAGCTGAAGAAGCTCCCATAGTGAGACTCGTTGACCAGCTTATAATTAAGGGAATCAAAGACAGAGCAACTGATATACACGTTGAACCCGATGAAAAGGTATTAAGGGTTAGATACAGAATAGACGGTATAATGCAGATGGGACCGACCATACCAAAACAGATCCAACCTCCCGTAATAGCAAGGTTGAAAATTCTTTCGGATGTTAACATTGCAGAATCAAGAATACCTATGGATGGAAGAGTAAAATTCAGAATTGGTAAAAAAGTTATTGATATTAGATCATCCTTTTATCCCACTATCTTTGGATACAATGTCGTGTTAAGACTTCTTGACAAATCAAGGGTTGTCTTGGGGTTGGAAAACTTAGGCTTTAATAAGAATAATCTTGAAAAATTTAAAGATATTATCAGAAAGCCTCATGGTATTATACTTGTTACAGGTCCCACAGGTTCTGGGAAAACAACCACGCTTTATTCAGCACTTGCATATTTAAACTCCATAGAAAAAAATATTATTACAATAGAAGATCCTATCGAATACGAATTTCCAATAATAAGACAATCGCAGGTAAACGAAAAAGCAGGTTTTACTTTTGCAACAGGTTTGAGGTCTATCTTACGACAGGATCCCGATATCATAATGGTGGGAGAGATGAGAGACAGAGAAACCATTGATATGGCTATAAGAGCAGCTTTAACCGGGCATCTTGTCTTCTCCACCTTGCATACTAATGATGCCGTATCTGCCATACCCAGACTTTTAGACATGGGAGTGGAAAGATTCCTGTTGGCTTCAACAATTAATGCAATAATAGCTCAAAGGCTGGTAAGAAAAGTTTGTAATAAATGCAGGGTTGAGTATACCCCTGATCCATTAATTCTAAAAAGAGTCGGATGGGTAGGGGAGGAAAGACCTAAATTCTATAAAGGGGCAGGTTGCGAGGTCTGTAATAACACAGGTTATAAGGGAAGAATTGCTATTTTTGAAATGCTGATTATTTCTCCTCGTTTGAAAGAATTGATATCAACGGGTGCCACTTTTACGGAAATAAGAAATGCTGCTCTTGAAGAGGGCCTTATAACACTTTTTGAAGATGGAATGGAAAAAGCAAGAAATGGTATAACCACACTTGAAGAGGTTATCAGAGTAAGTTATGGGGAAGTATAATGCCGGCTTTTAATTATAAAGCGAGAAATTATGCTGGAGAGAGTATTGACGGAGTGATGAATGCAAGGTCTGTGGAAGAGCTGGAACAACAATTATTGAACTTAGATCTTATACTTGTCAGGGCAACTCCGATAAAAGAGAGCAAAAATATTTCAAAAGGAAGAATTAAGAGAAGAGATTTAATATTATTCAGTATTCACATAGCAACATCCCTTGAAGCAGGTGTACCTATTATTGTTGCTCTTTCTGATTTTGCTGAAAGTACGGATAATAAAACATTTAAAAACATTCTTGCAGGGATTATAAGACAGATAGAATCAGGAAGTTCATTTTCAGAAGCATTGGAGACATACCCGAATGCATTCCCTGAAATCTATGTAAGTATAATAAGAGCGGGGGAAGCAACGGGAAATCTTGACACGGTTCTCAGAGAACTCATAGCTTTTCTTGAGTGGCAGGAGGAACTCATAGCTCAGATTAAACAGGCTTCCATTTATCCGACCTTTGTATTTTTGATGATTGGGGTGGTGATATTTATAATGATGACATTCACGGTTCCCAAATTTATTCCGATACTTACATCCTTCAATGTGGAACTTCCGACTCCCACCAAAATTCTAATCGGAGTTGCGACCTTTTTTGAGAATTTCTGGTATTTAATCATAGGTTCCATTATACTATTTTTTCTCATATATAAATTCACAAATAAAACGGAAAAAGGAAGATTATTCTGGGATAAAGTAAAACTACATCTTCCTATCTTTGGTAAATTAAACAGAAAGCTTGCGCTTTCGAGATTCGCACACTATACGGCACTTCTTTATTCGGCGGGGATCGGTATTCCGCAGACATTGACAATAGTTGAAAGGGTTGTCGGAAATACTATTATTTCAAAAGAAGTGTCCAAGGCAAGAGAGGGGATAATGACAGGAAACAGTATATTTGAAAGTTTGAGACAGTCTCCGTATTTTCCTTCTCTTGTATTAAGAATGATTCAGGTCGGAGAAGAGACAGGTTCTCTTGATGCAACTTTAAAAAAAGTTTCAGAATATTACGATAAGGAAGTTCCGCAAGCAATAAATAAGATGTTTGCAATTTTAGAACCCACTCTTATTCTGTTTATGGGTGGTGTTGTTCTTTTTATTGCACTTTCAATATTTCTTCCGATATACAAACTTACAGGAGGAATTGCAGCTGCGGGAGGATTAAGATGACAAAGAAGTATTGTGCTATTCAGTATTCCGATGGAAAATTTTCAGCAATAGAGTTTGCAAAAAAAGGTAGTTTGATTAAAATAAAATCAGCGTTTAGCTCCCGGGTTAATAATACGTCCAAAGAGGATGCCGTAGAAGAGATTCTGTATCTTCTTAATAAGAATAAAATTTCTGCTAACAATACAATTTTTATTGCAAAATCTCCCCTTATAAAAAATGAAATTAAATCTTTTCCCAAAATGCCTAAAAAAGAGTTGGCTGAAGTCGTGGAAAGAGAAGCCAGAAGGATTTTTCCTGATGAAGAGTTTTTCCATGATTTTATAATAATTGAGGAGAAGGAGGAAAGGAGAGGCAAAAAGGTAGATGTACTTATTTCTGTTGCTCCTCAGAATTATATTTCAGAGCTATTTTCTTTTTTGAGAAAAATAGGAAAAACCCCTGAGCTTATAACAACAAAAATTCAAAATTATATTGGTTTGAAAAATATAGTGGAAGAAAATGAAGAAACTTTTGGTTTTTTAAATCTTTCACAGGAAAAATCATCTTTTATTATTTTGAAAGGGAATTCAAAGTTTATTATTGAAAGGGATATCCCGACATCAAAAACGGAGACTTTTAGTGAAACTGAAACAGAAAATGTTTTGGTTGAGATTAATAGAACTATTCAGTATTTCAAACAAAAGAACAGAGGTTATGATCTGACAAAAATTTATGTGGTCGGGAATATACGAAATCTTGAGGAAATAGTCAGAGATTTAGATGAGATCTCTCCATATAACTTTGTTCTTTGCACGGGAGAAAAGTTATCCTCTAAAATAGAGATAGGAAAAGGAGTAAACCCCATTTCATTTCTTTCTTCGTACTTTGATATTTTAGGGTCTGTGTTCTTGATAAAAGAAAAGGAGAAGATTAATCTTCTGCCCTCATTTTATTTTGAAAAAGAACTCTTTGAAAAAAGAAAAAAAAGTTTTTTTATAACATTGGGTTTTTTGATTTTAATTTTAGTTCCGAGTTTCTTTCTCACGGAGAAAATAAAGTCGGAAATAAAAAAAGAACTGATAATTCAGGGGACCGCCCTTAAAGAGTTAGATATCAGAAGAAGAGAGATTGAGAGAGTAAAAAGCAAAAGAGAGAAAGTATACAGGGAGATGCTTTTGCTTGGACTTGAACAAAGAAAAATAGAGACTATCGTAAAATTCTTTAATTTTTTAACCCTGAACACTCCGGACGGTATTAATTTGGATAGTGCGGAAATATCAGAAAAAGAGTATGTATGGGAAATAAGCTTAGAAGGAGAAGTTACTTCTGATACCCCATTTTTGAATAATAAAATTTTCAATGATTTTTATTTAAAATTAGGGGCTTTTCCTTTTGTCTTAAAGTCAACTTTTGATATTATAGAGGGTGGAGAGGTCAGTACCACACGGGAAATGATTTCTGATATAAAGGAAAAATTGATACCGGAAGATAATATGAAAAAAGAAAAAAATAAATTTACTATTAAATTTAAAGTTTTCTTGGAGATAGGTTTTGATGAAAAGTAAAGGGACTTTTTACTCCTATTATAAGTTTATTGGAATAACGATTATCCTTACTATTGTTATATCTTACCTTCTTTTTTATTTTTATCCCGCATTAAAGGAAATAAGGGAGAAAAAACAAGAACTCAAATCTCACATCAGTCAAATAGAGCAATTTAAAAAAGAAATTGAGAATTTTCAACCTCCTGATGAGAAAGAAAGACTTTTATGGAAGAAAATTGACAGTTTAACCGAAAAGACTTATGGGAAAATTAAAACAAAAGCAGATTTTCTAAAATACGTAAATTCGATTATATTGTCATTAACCGGAATACTATCTTCCCAATACAGTGATTTTTTGATAAACATTGAGGATAAAAACATAAAGTTAACCCAAACATTTAAAAAAGAATCAATTCTGTTGTCAATGTTTAAAACAGTAAATGAGTATCACTCTACCAGCAAAGGTTTGGAAAAAAAATCGAACACTTTCAAGGCTTTTGATACGGCCGTTAAAAAACCTGAAGAGAAAGATATAAATGATTTAAAAGTGAAAATATTTCTAATCTCAAATCTAATGAAAACCTCTTCTTTTTTAATTAAGCTTTATAAAAATATTAAAAATCTAACAATAGAAAGGATTGTAATTAAGAGAAAGGATAATAAAACGTATTATTTGTTTATTTTAAACTTTAGAGTAAAGAGGTTATATAAGAATGCTTAAAAATAAATATGTGGCAATAGTTTTAGCTATTATTGCAATCTTATTAATTGCAAATTCCGTAAGAATATTAACGAAAAGTGAAAAACAACCGGTGAAAGTTTTAAAAGGACCTTCTGTTAACATATATAACCAGAACCTGCAAGATTCATCTTCAATGATACCTCCGGCCACCGGACAAAATAGTGCTCCTCCCGGCATAATCCGAGACCGTTCTGATATGAATATTAAAAGGGGAAAAACCTTTTGGAAAAAAATCTCATTTAACAAAAAACTAAGGGAGATAAAAAGGGAAATTCTTGATCCTGAGGAGCTGGTGTGGGGTAGAGACCCCTTTGGAGATAATAATGAAGGGCTTATTTTAGGGAAGAAAAAAGAAATAAAATTTACCAATATCTTTTTATCAGCTATAATAACTAATAAAGATATTAAAATGTGTGTGATTAATAATGTGGTTTATAGAGAAGGAGAGAAAAAAAACGGAATTTATGTAAGTAAAATAGGTAAAAACTTTGTTAATTTATTGAGAGAGGGGAATGAGATTAAAATTAATATTTTTGAAAATAAGGTAATTCCTTTATCAAATAAAAAAGAGGAAGATGGAGAAGTAAAATGAAAAAGTATATTATATTATTAATAACTTTGACTTTTTTCTTTATAAGCTGTACAGAAAGAAAAGAGGTAAAAACTTATCCTGAAAAAAGAGAGATAAAAGCTACAAAAACCGTTAAGAAAAAAAGCCCGCCTCAACTTAGAGTAGAAGATGTCCCGGTAAAAGTAGTCTTACCTCAGGAAAAGAAAAGGAAAGCCTCTTCAAAAAAAGGTGAAAAAGTTAGAATTGCTTTAACCAAAGCTGATATAAAAGATGTGCTCTTAGCTTTGACGAAGGAGACAAAGTATAGCTTATATATTGAGCCAGATGTTTCAGGTACTATCGAACTTGCAAATTTTAAGGAGATTTCATTAAAAGACGCTTTAAATTATATACTTCCTTCTCTGGATCTGGGATATAAAATAGAAAGAGGGAATGTTTTACATATATTTAAAAAGAAAAAGATTACGAGAGTTTTTACTTTTAACTATATAGCAGTTGAGAGAAAAGGTAAAAGAAATGTTTCCTTTTCCACTCGTTCGCAGATGGGACAGGGGGGAATGGGTGGAGGAGGTGGCTCCGCAGGTTTTTCCGGAGGAGGAAGCACAGGTATGGGAGGAGGTACAGGCGGAGGGGGAATGGGTGGAGAAAATGCAAGTTCATCATCTTTGGAGACAAGTTCAAAATCTACGGTGTGGGAAGACCTTGAAGCAGGTCTTTCTTCAATTTTCGGAGCTCAAACAAACCAAACATCATCCTCAAATATAGCCGGAGAGAGCGGAGTTAAAGGATTGAACCTTTCCACTCCGGACGGGAGAAGATTAATAGTAAGTCCTCAAACAGGAATTATTATGGTGACCGATTATCCTGAAAGGGTAAATCTGATAGCAAATTTTTTATCATCTTTTGAACAATCCATTCACAGGGAGGTCTGGATTGAGGCAAAAATCATAGAGGTGTATTTAGATAAAGCTCATCAGATGGGCGTTGATTGGACAAGTGTGTTTTCTTTTGCCAATTTTTACGGTACTTTGCCAAATACAAGTACTCTGGTATTTCCTTCAGCCAATTTGAACACAGGTTCTCCCACTATTGAAGGAGTTAATCCTACCTATGGAATTTTCAGATACTCTGTATCAAATGATAAAATTGAACTTCTTTTAACCGCCCTTTCAAAACAGGGTGAATTAAAAGTTTTAAGCAGTCCGAGACTTTCAACTCTTAACAATGAAAAAGCCATTATCAGAGTGGTAAGAGAGGAAGTTTTCTTTAGCTTACAAAACCAGATAGCAACATCGGTAGGAGGAACTGTCACCGCACCAAGTATAAATGTTCAGGTCGTCCCTATAGGAATAGTAATGGATATAATCCCTCAAATCAGTCCAACCGGAGAGATCATTTTGAGTATAAATCCTGATATTTCTCATCTTGTAGGTGTTAAAAGTTTTGAATCAGAGGGTGCTTCTGCTATGCAACCGGTTATAGATAGAAGGTCTGTTGATACTGTGGTTAAGGTCAAAGATGGGGAAACAGTGGTGATTGCGGGTATAATGGAAGAGAGAAAGCAGGAGATTAACAGAGGTATCCCTTTTTTAATGAATATTCCGTTCATAGGTTCACTCTTTAGAAGAACAGAACAGGAAATAAAGAAAACCGAGCTTGTTATCTTAATAACACCTCATCTTATGGTAGGTAAAGCCATTAATAATCTTACCGAGAGTGAGATAAAAAGGGTTAAAAATGCTCTCTCACCTTTCCACCTATCGGATATTATTCCTTTTGAAGAAGGTGTAAAAAGAGAGCTAAAAGAAAAAAAATAAAATGTACAAAAAATTCTTTGGATTTAAAGAATCACCTTTCCCTATTACTCCGAACCCGGATTCTTTTTATCTAAGCTCCGAACATCTTGAAGCTCTTCAGCATTTGATTTATGGAATAAACAATGGGGAAGGTTTTCTCCTTTTGGTAGGAGGAATAGGAACGGGGAAAACCACCATTTCAAGAGTTTTAATAAAAAAGTTAAAAGATTCCGTAGTTACTTCCCTTATATTAAATCCATTCTTAAATGAGATTGAATTTTTGCAGACAATTCTCTGGGATTTTGGTTTAATCCCTGAGGGAGAATCAAAAAAGGCATTGCTTGATCAATTGAATGAATTTTTGCTTTTTGATGTGGCTGAAAAAGGTAAGAGAGCTCTTTTGATTATTGATGAGGCTCAAAATTTAGGATTGGAGATAATGGAGCAAATCAGAATCCTCTCCAATTTGGAAACAGATAAGGAAAAATTGCTTCAGATATTACTGATCGGTCAGGAGGAGCTTTTCTTTAAACTCCAGCTTCCCGAATTAAGGCAACTTAACCAAAGAATCTCAATTAGGTATTATCTGAAACCTTTGACCAAAAAGGAAACAAGGGAGTACATATATTACAGAATCTCAAAGGCTGAGCCACAGGTGGAGATTGAATTTAAAAGAAGTGCTTTAAAAAGAATTTATAAATTTAGCAATGGTATTCCAAGGCTTATTAATCTTGTATGTGATAGAGCTTTATTGGCTGCTTTTGTAGAGAATAAAACAACAATAACAAAACCAATGGTTATAAAAGCCGAAAAAAGTTTAAGAGGAGAAAATTTTGACTCTTTGGAGAAAAAGAAAAAAAGCTCTTTTTTTAAAAAAATATATTCAAAGGAGGAGAGTGAAATAAAAAATGAGCTTAATATCTGATGCTTTAAAAGAGGCTCAAAAAAAGAGAGATGAGTTAAAGGAAGAGGAGCTTTTAGAACTCAAAGCAAGAGAAATAAAGAAGAAAGAGAGGAAATTTCTTATTAAAGGAATATTAATTACAGTCTTTTTCTTGATTTTAGCTATTATTCCGGTTTTTTTAATAAAAAAAATACCAACTAAAAGAGTAAGCCCTCAAAAAAAAGTTATACAAAAAAAGTTTAGCTCCGGCACTTTGAATCAAAAAAGTCTGATAATTTCAGAGAAAGGAAAGAAAAAAGATGAACGGAATATCATAGCTCCCGGTATAAAAAAAACTAATGAAGTTAAAGGAAAGGCAATAATAAAAGAGAGTAAAGTGAAAACAAAAAAAGAGAAAAAAAATAAGAAAAAAATAAATGTGGAAAAAGTAACTTCTGAAATTAAAACAAAGCAAAAACAAATTGCCAGAGAAAAGGTAAAAAAGAGTAAAATATTAACCAGGGAAAGAATGGATAACTCGAAAAATAATTTACCTTCTCCCGGAGAAACAAAAATTATAAAAAAACCTGAGAAATCATTGGACCTTTTAAAAAACGTAAGAGAATTAATTAACAGAGGAGAATACAATCAGGCAATTCAAATCTTAAAGAATGTAATTAAAAAAGATCCTGTAAACATGGAGGCTCTTTTTGATTTAGGTACTCTATATCTATTAAAAAAAGAGTATTATACTGCCTTTAATTATTTTGAAAGAGCACTCAAAATTGATCCCCAAAATGAAAATCTCTTGTTTAATATTGGTATTAGTCTGTTTAAAATGGGTAAGGTGGAAGAAGCAAAGTTGACATGGGAAAGATTGTACAAAATAAACAGAAATTATCCAGACCTTTACTATTATTTAGGGATTTCGGAGGATATGGGTAAAAACTATGAAAGAGCAAAATTCTATTACAGGGAATATTTAAGAGTGGGGAAAAATACAAAACTTAAGGTATGGGTATTAAAAAGATTATCTCAACTCTAAACTTTTATTCTTAATAAAATTTTTATATATTAGAATGTGAGAAAAGATCCCTTATTTCTTTTAGAATTAAATTTAGCTGTTTTTCTCTTTGGTGGAGCAGGTTTATTCGGTAAGATTTTGAACTATCCCGCTTCCATAATTGTTTTTTTCAGGGTTTTATTTTCAGCTATGACTCTATTTTTTTTCATAAGGATAAAGAGAGTGAGACTTAATCTTTTTGACAAAAAATCCTATTATGAATTAATACTTACCGCTTTTTTTCTATCCTTTCACTGGCTAACGTTTTTTCAGTCCGTTAAAGTTTCAACTATAGCCCTTGCTCTTTTATCTTATTCAACCTTCCCTGTTTTTATTTCAATAATTGAACCGCTATTCTTTAAAACAAAAATTTTAATTGGAGAGATTATAATCGCAGCTATAAGCTTCACAGGTGTTTTTATATTAACCCGTTCATATTCTCTATCTTCTCCTAAATTTAAAGGAGTTTTATTGGGTGTTATATCAGGTTTGCTCTTTGCATTACTTTCAATATTAAATAAAAGAACAGTGAGAAAAAAGGGAGCTCTCTTAACAACATTTTATCAGCATCTTTTCTCAATCCCGATTTTAATGCCATCTCTGTTTTTTTTAAAAAAATCTCTGTCTTTGAATGATATTTTTTACTTTATTCTTTTGGGTACTCTTTTCACGGCAATTGCTCATCTTCTGTATATTAATTCTCTTATCAGGTTTAAGGCTTTTATATCAGGGATCTTTGCCACACTTGAACCTATCTATGGAGCTCTCTTTGCTTTTTTAATTATAAAAGAGACCCCTTCTCTTAATACTGTTTTGGGAGGAATAATTATCATTACAGCTTCATTTTCTGCTATAATTTTTTCTAAAAAAGGAGGTTATAATGGAATATAAGAAATTTGGAAACAGATGGTTAATCAGACTTGAAAAGGGTGAAGAGATTATCAAGAGTATCATGTCTTTTTCTGAGAAAAACAGAGTCCTTTCTGCGAGCTTGATCGGAATAGGGGCTACCGATAAATTTTCCCTCTCTATTTATGATACTGGTTTGAATGAATATATTGAAAAAGAGTATGAAGGGGATTATGAAATAACCTCTCTTGTAGGAAACATATCTCTTTATGAAAATAGACCTGCCCTTCATATCCATATAACTTTGGGAGATAGAAACAATGTGGCGGTAGGTGGTCATCTTAATTATGCCTTTATAAGTGGAACATGCGAAATTGTTGTTGATGAATTTTCCGCTCATATTGAAAGAAAATTTGATGAAAAGAGCGGATTGAAATTATTAGACCTTAAATAGTTTAATTATCAAAAAGAATAAATTAAACCGACTCTGAACAAAAAGCCATTCCATAATCCTCCATCTGCATAGGCTGATATTCCTTGATAAAGGTCAACTTTAATTCCCAAATTAGCAAAAAGTACAGGTATGATTGATATGTTTATATCTTCAATTTCATCGAGGTTTTTTGTTTCATCACCAATATCATATTTATTTTTGTGATTATTTATGTATGAATAGCCGGATGCGGAATAGGAAAAGTTTCCGTTAAGAGGGGCAAGACCTCCTCCAAAAGAGAAATAAGGATGAACCCTGCCTTCAGGAAAAAGATCCCATCTCAGATCCAGTGAAAAGGCTGAATATTTATGAATAAAGTTTGAATTTGCCGTTGCCGTAAGATAATCTCCGGATTCAAAATCCTGTCTTATCTCTCCTGATAAATCAATTTTGGAGTCTATTCTCGCATAGGAAAAACCGATGGAAAAGCTACCATTTTCACCTGAAGGATAAATTCTTAATTCCACAACTATTCCCCCGCCCGAAGAATCAAAATCAACATCCTGAGTGTATTCTCCTAAAGTCTTATAGGGGAAATCATTTTTTATTTGATTTTGTAATTGAGTTTGAAGCTCATCACCTATTTTCTCTTCTATTAAATCTTTTAAAACATTTAATGTCCAGAAAGAATATCCGATGTGGAGGGAATACTTGGGTCTTGAAAGAACAGGGGATGCCAAAAGCAAAATTAAAAGGGGAAAAACCAGAAACTTTTTCATACTAATCCTCCTTTCTTTTTTTAACATTATTAAAGGTTGATAAAGAGGAGATAAAATCTTCTTTTATTTCCTCTACAAGAGAGAATATCTCCTCATAATATTTGAAAAAACTATTTTTTAATTCTTCAAAATTTCCCGAATTCTTATATTTGTTTATAGCTTTTAAGAGTTTGTAAATAGGTTCCTGAGTATAGTTCTCTATTATTTCAGAGAGTTGTATATCTTCATAAATTTTGTTGTAAACTGAGTACAGCTCCTCTTCTGTAAAAAAACTCTTTCTTTTTTCTTTATCAAGGAATTTTTTGATTTCTTTTTCAATTTTATTTAGCTTTTTGATAAAAAGTTTTAAATAGTCCGTAAGATTTTCTTTTTTTAAGAGATTTTTACTGTTTTTAGAAATTCTTTCAATTGTTAGAAATGGATTGTTTTTGAGCTTTTTATGAGTTAAAAATCTTTTCCATGCAATATCTGTATTAATTTTAAAAATCCCCCCTTCTGAAAGATTCATGAATCTTTCCGGCTCTTCTTCAATCAGAGATAGAATATATTTTTTGTAACTTTCCATCTTAAAACTCGTATAAACCTTTCTTCCGTAAATATCTTCGGAGTCTTTTCTGTCGGAGGCATTTACGATAGAGTTTTCAATCATTCTCAAATAATTTTCATTATTTTTGAAAAAAACCCACCTGCTATCATAAACTGTTTTTCTCGTATACTTGAGCATATAGGGAAAAGATAGATCCTGTCCTATAAAGTAAACAGGGTTACAACCTAAAAACTTTGCAAGTTCCACGGCAAGAGAAGCTACACTTCCCCATGTTTTCAGATTTCCTATTTCTCCTATGTATTCCTCAATTTGTTCAAGAAGGGGTTTATCAAAGATTGTTACGAAGGTTCTTCCATCAAACCATTTGAAAGCTCTTCTGTCAATGGAAGGTTCTGAAACAAAAAAACTCTTTTTTGTGGTCGTATCTTTTAAATGGAGATAATTAAAGTAAGAAGGATCCCCTGAAACAACAAAGAGGGGTTCTATTCCTGCGGAGAGAAGAGGCTTTAGGGCGGTATCAGTTGAAATAATAATTCCCCTTTTCTCAAAATCCTTTAAAAAAACTATGTTTTTATCGAGAGATGGTCCGGCTGAAACAAGAGTTGCCGGTACTTTTGAGAAAATGTTTTTTAATTTTATTATGGGAACGGAATTGATTAATATATCAAGGTTTCTTAATATGTTTTTCTGGACCCTTCTTCCGTCTTTTGCTCTTGTGACAAAGTTGTAGACGAGTTGAAGTGCAATTTTATTTATTGTTTCCACGATATAATCTATTTCTTTCCTGAAATATTTATCCGCAATGGGGTGAATAGCATAATCGATTTTATCAAGTTCCACTAAGTTTAGGTTTGACAGAATCTTTTCTTCAAAATCAGGAAGTTGAGGAATAATTGCAATAAAACTCTCGAATTTAGAAATATAGGAATCAAGCTTTGCATTTTTTACGACGAAATTCATCATTTCTCCATGAGGTTCAATGTAGAAGACTCTGCTTCCTCTTTTAATTTTGGCAAAAATTTCTTTAACATAGTACGGATTCCCTCCGCCGATTACAACAATATGCTTTTGAGAAAACTCTGCTTTTTCCGCTTGCTTTTTTGCTTCGGCAACAGGATTGTACTTTGATTGAAGATAAAAAAGTTCTCCATCCCTTTTAAAAACCAGAATTTTGTTTCCGTCTTTTGCTTTATCTATTCCAAATTCAATAGGCATTTAGCTATTTACTCTCCTATCAATTGTATTAGAATTTCTCTGTTTCTATCCCTCTCATCAAAATTAATGGCAATAATTTGTTGCCAGGTGCCAAGAAAAAGTTTTTTCTCTACAAAGGGGACAACCAAACTTGTCTTTTGTAA
>JALVQI010000039.1:0-2619 GCA_027031485.1 Candidatus Aminicenantota bacterium
GTTATTGGTAATATTGGAGAATTCGAAACAAAATACAAAATAAAAATTGTTGGATTTGATGTTTATTGGAAATTTAATATAGCTTCATTTTTAGAAATTGAGCCTGTATTTGGATTATTATATTTAAAAAATTATACTCAATACAATTATTCTGCAGAGATAAATTATAAAATAATTTATGAAAAGGAATTTTATAATAACAAAGTTAAATTAAATCAAAATGGTGACATTAATGTAAATACTTTCGGTGGAAAATCAGGGATTCAAGTGAATCTAAAATTAATTCATAAAGTCGGCTTATTTGTCGGAGCATATTACTCTTATTTTATAAGAAAAAATTTAAATGGTTCTTTTCAGTATAAGATATCTTCTTCAATTAACGAGGGTGAAGAATCAAGTAGTTTTTCATATAATAGCTCAGGAGATTATCATGTGATAAGTAAAGGAGAAGACTCTAATATAAAATACATAAGACCTAATTCCGATTCATCATTAAGCGAAAGTGAAATTGATGAGGGAATAGCAAAATCAGATTTTTCATGTATGAGATTTACTATTGGTTTGTTTTATATATTTTAATTTCTAAACATAATATTATGAAAAAATAGTGAAAAAATTTAAAACACTAAGAGTAGGGGGAAAGCAGAAATTCTAAAAGTTCTTGCGTTTTTCATCAAAATTAAATATATCCTAAAATAAATAAAAATAAATTAATAAAAAATAGGAGGTATGGATGTCGCTTATTAATCCAGAATTGCCAAAGAAAATTAGAGAAAATTTAAGAAAAGGTAAGGGTATTTCAGATTTAAGAGTAGAGGTTTTTCAGGAGACTGTGAGGATTGTTAAAAACGGAGGGTATGATTTTGAAGGTAAATTCATTAAAATTGATAATGAAAATGTGATTGAGGGCTCTGTCTTATTTGATGCTCCTCCGAAAAATAGGAAGAAAGGAGAGTATGATACAAAATTTATTGTAATACAAGGGGATACTCTTGAAGTAATAGAGCTTATAGTTAAGGCAGGATTAAATCCCGCAGCACTCAATATGACAAATAGCTATGTTCCCGGTGGGGGAGTTATTGGAGGTGCAGGTGCTCAGGAAGAAAATATTTTCAGAAGGACAAATCTATTCCTTTCCCTATATCAATTTTCAGAAGAGTATGCAAAATATGTTGGTATAAAACAGTAGTGTCCGGGAAAAAATAGAGAATTGGGACACCTCCGAGTGAAGATGTATAATATACAAGTATTTACAAAGAGATCAACACAGGAGGTGTCCCATGGGATATCAAGATACAATGTTATCACAAATAAAAAGAATAATCACCAAGATGGGGATAGAAGGAGCAATACGGAGATATGAAGGGGATAAATGGGTAAAGAGATTTAGGACAAAGGATCATCTGACGGTTATGTTATATGCACAAATAACGGGGAGGAATTCTTTACGAGAGATAATACACACATTAAAAGTGCATGAGCGGAAATTATATCATTTGGGGATAAAGGGATTTTCGAGGAGCACCCTATCAGATTCAAATAACAAGCGAGATTGGAGGATATTCAGGGATATATTTTACATAATGAAAGATAGGCTGGAGGGAGGAGGAAAGCGTGGATTTAAATTTATGAACAAGCTTTATTTATTGGATAGTACATACATAGAATTGAGTTTGGGATTATTTCCGTGGGCAGTATATAGGAAGAGGAAAGGAGGGATAAAATTACATACATTGTTGGAAGGGAGGGAAATGATTCCTGAGGTAGTAGTAATGAGTGAGGCAAGGAGTCATGACCTTGCATATGTGGATGATGTAATAAGGAGAGTTTTACCGGACAGCATAATAGTATTTGACAGAGGATATATAGATTACAGATGGTTTGGTCAGTTGCATGAACGTGGATTGTATTTTGTAACGAGAGCGAAGAAGAGGATGGAGTATGTGGTTTCCGGACAGCTGCCCGTAAATTCTCTTTCCAAAAGGAGGGGAGTGATAAAAGATAGTGAGATAGTGTTTGTAGATGACAGAAACATAAAACATTATCCGTATAAGATGAGACTCATAAGATTTAAAGATACTGAAACAGGAAGAGAATTTGAATTCATAACAAATAATTTTAAGCTGTCAGCATTAACGATAGCAAAACTTTACAAAAAGAGGTGGGATATAGAGAAGTTTTTTAAGTGGATAAAACAAAATCTTAGGATAAAATCTTTTCTTGGAACCTCCAAAAACGCAGTATTGATTCAGATCTGGACTGCTTTAATCTATTATCTTTTTCTTCATTATATAAAAAAACAAGGCAAAACCTCTGGCTCTATTACATTCCTCGCTCAGATAATTGCCTCTGTTATCTTTGATTCTGTTGATTTAATTGAGATTTTAAGAATAAAAGATAATGAAGGAATTAAAAATTTAAAAAAGAAAAATAAATCTTCCCCTAAAATATTTTCTTGATAACCTTGTTTTTACTACCTTCTTGAAGGCTGAATTTTTCCCGGACAGTACTGACCTCGCTGCATTCTTCTTGACAATTTCTCTTTTTTGTTTCATATTAAGCTCCCCCTTGGGGAATCTTACAGTCATTGGTTGTCACCTCCTTCTTTTTTTGGAGGTG
>JALVQI010000039.1:2629-18491 GCA_027031485.1 Candidatus Aminicenantota bacterium
AGTCTTCTCATCTTTTCTTCCTCCTTTTCGGTATGATTTTTTTGACTAAACTTATCCGTTTCGGTAAGATTATTTTTGACGCAGAGGGCATTCTTGATTCTTAATTGAGGATAGTTTATTATCTTTTTAGGAAAAAAGAATAAATGTAGATGAGAAGTTTTAAGAAAAATGGATAAGTAATAATATAATAGGATTGAAAAATGAAACTATTGTGGTTTACTGATACACATTATGATTTTTTCGGAGGAAAAAGGGTTAAAAGATTTTTTGAAAAAATAGAAAAAATTAAACCTGACGGTATTATTCATTCGGGAGATATAGCAAATGGTAAATTGGTAAAAGGTGTTTTGGAGCTTTATAAAAAAACAGTATCCTCTCCTCTCTATTTTGTTCTTGGAAATCATGACTTTTATTACAGCTCATTCGGTAAAGTTAGAAAATCATTAAAAGAATTTTTAAAAGATTCAGAAAAAATTTTCTGGCTAACTGAATCAGAGCCGATTAAGTTAACTGATAATATTGTTATTGTAGGTGATGATGGCTGGGCTGATGCAAGATTCGGGGATCCTGAGAATTCAAATTTGCGATTGAATGATTTTATAGCTATAGAGGAGATAGCAGAAACTCCTCCGAAGGAAAGATTCAAATTGTATAGAAGATTGGGGGATGAGTCGGCAGAAAGATTGAATTCAAAATTGGAAAAAGCAACGTTGATTTCTGATAATATAATAGTAGTAACGCACCCATCCCCTTTTAAGGAAACGACTTTTTACGGAAGTGTTCAATCGGATGAAAACGGCCTTCCATGGTTTTCTTCAAAGGTAATCGGGGAAGTGATTTTAAAGTATGCAGATAAATATAAAAATAAAAAATTCTTAGTGCTCTGTGGACATACGCATGAAAGAGTGGAGAAAATAATAAGAGATAATCTCAAAGTTAAGGTAGGGGGAGCGGAATATGGAAAATTAGAAATTCAGGAAATATTTGAATTGAGCGAAGAAATTTTTTAAAGTTTTTTTATAAATATGTAACTCATTCGGATAATTAAACTTATAATAATCTTCCCAAATCCTGAAAGAGGGGGCTTTTGTCAGAAAAAATAAAATATGCTATTATTTTGTTATGAATAAGAAATTAAAGAATTTGCCTATAGGTATAAGTAATTTTGAAAAGATAAGAGAAAAGGATTATCTTTATATTGATAAAACAAAACATCTATACAATTTAATTACAACAGGCGAATACTACTTTCTTTCAAGACCAAGAAGATTCGGAAAATCACTTCTGATTTCTACTCTTTACAATATATTCAGAGGTAAAAAGGAATTATTCAAGGGATTGTATATATATGATAGTGATTATGAGTGGGAAGAGCATCCCATTATTAGATTAGACTTTAATGTGATTTCAAATGATAATGCAAAGATATTAAAAGAAGCTCTTAAGAAAAAAATAGATGAGATTGGTGAGAGTGAAGGCTTGGAGATTGAAGAAGAAGATTTATTAAAGGAAAAGTTTGAGGAGCTAATAAAGAAACTTCACAAGAAGCATAATAAGGGAGTGGTGTTTTTAGCTGATGAGTATGATAAACCTATAATAGATCATATAGGACAAGGGGAGGAAGAGTTAAGAATAGCGGAGGAAAACAGGAAGATTTTAAAATCATTTTACGGAGTATTAAAGACAGCAGATGGTAATGGGTGGCTAAGTTTTATATTTATAACAGGAATTACTAAGTTTTCAAAGGTATCAATATTTTCAGAGCTTAATAATTTAACTGATCTTTCAATGGATAAAAGATACTGTGACATATTGGGAATAACAGAGGAAGAGATTGACAGGGAATTGACTCCATATATTGAAAGATTCTGTGAGGAAGAAAAGCTAAAATGTGAAGAGTTGAGAGAGGAATTAAGAGGATATTACAATGGTTATAAGTTTTCATCAAAGGATGTAAGAGTATATAATCCTTTTTCATTGTTTTCAGCCCTTGAGAAAAGAAGTATAGAGAATTACTGGTTTGAAACAGGCACTCCGACATTTTTAATAAATCTTATAAAGGAACAGAATATATATATACCAGAATATGAAAATTTTAGAGCAGATGAGTTTATGTTTTCAACATATGAGCTTTCGGACCTTAATCCTTTGCCTCTGATGTTTCAATCAGGCTATCTTACAATAAGGGATTATGATAAAAGATTAAGAATATATGAGCTGAGCTATCCTAACAAAGAGGTTAGAGAATCATTTACAAAAAATCTATTTGTAGAATATTCGGGTCTGAAATTAAATGTAAAGTATGCTAATGTAAGAGTAAAGATAGAGGATGGGGAGATAGAAGAAGCAATAGAGATAATGAAGAGTATATTTTCAGAGATACCCTATACCTTGATGAGAAGTGATAGAATAGATGAATCATACTTTCACATAGTATTTTATTTAATAGTATCGGCAAGCGGAGTTGGAATAAGGTCAGAAGTGCTGACATCAAAGGGGAGGATAGATTTATTAATAGAGACAAAGAATAGGTATTACATAGTTGAGTTTAAATGTGATCAGGATGCAAGTAAAGCGATAGAGCAAATAAAAGAAAAAAAATACTATGAGCCGTATAAGAATAGAGGTAAGGAAATCATATTAATTGGGATAAATTTTTCGACGGAAGAAAAGAATATATCAGATTATAAGATAGAGAAGTTGCGAACGAAGTGAGTCCAGCACTTTCTTTCCGACGGTAAATGTGAAAACGCTTTAATAAGATAGTAATGTAAGAAGAAAACTTCACTAAAGTTACACTAATCAATAAAGATAGTGCTGGATGAATCGTAAATCAAGGCAATAAATATTCGTAGGGGCAATTCATGAATTGCCCTTTTCAATTGATCATTCCCTTTTTATTTGTTTTAATAAAAAAAGAAATACACAAAAACAAAAGACAAAACTGAATACTAACAACTCCAATTCACAATTCACGATTCACCATTCACGACTTCGCTCAACGCTCAAGGCTATGGGCTCAGGGCTAATATGCTGAATTCCTCTACGATTAATTAATATAAGTTAAAAAATAACTTAGTTATTTATAATAAAATCAATAATTACATAAATCATTGTTAAGAAGAAAAGGCCTAAAACTATTAAATCTATATAAAGAGGTGTCATAAAGAAAAAATCTACAAATACATATATGTTAGATAAAGCCCCTACAGTATGAGCTTTTGTTAAAGCAATAAGAATTCTTTTAGATGATATCTCATCAAAGATTCTTAATTTTTCTCTGTTATAGCTAAGCGCTGTCATTAATGAAACTTCAATTATGGAAAAAATTACATTGCCTAAGGTTGGACCATATTTTGCCATAAAAAACTTTATTATTGGGTTAATTTCAACCTCTATTCCGAAAGAATTAGAGGAAAAGGCTGTTAAAGATGCATCGGCGATTTTACTAATCAAATAAAGAATCCATATAATTCCTCCTAAACCTTTGTAAACTTTACGAAAAAAAGACAATTTTCCCTCTCACAAGAGACATTTATTTCCCTCATTAATCCAATGTCCTATTTAAACCCAATTTAATCAAATTATAACATAATTTTTAAAGAATTAGAATTTCCCCCTTACTTAAAATCAAAAAATATAATATAATTATCTAAATGTTAAGGAGGGAATATGAGTGATATAATGGAAAAACTTGAAAGATTGAGGGAATTTTCAAAAGATTTCAAAACCTATTATGTTAAAAAAGATGAAGAGATTGATATGATCCTTATTTCAGCGATCTCAGGAGAGCCTCTTCTTTTTGTCGGAGAGCCGGGCACGGCAAAATCAGATATGATCGTAAAGTTTGCAAAACTGCTTCCATACTCTGAAAAGGAGCCTGAGGCTGTCTATTATAAAAGCGGAGGCTATTTTGAATATATGCTTACCCGTTTCACAGAGCCATCCGAAATAATAGGCCCCATTGATATAGCAAAGCTAAAGAATGAAGGTGTTTTTGAAAGAAATGTAAATGGAAAACTTCCCACAGCTGAAATTGTGTTTTTGGATGAGATCTTTAAAGCCAACAGTGCAATCTTAAATGTTCTTTTAACAATAATTAATGAAAAAAAATACTATCAGGGAGGAAAACCACAGCCGGTAAATCTTCAAATGCTATTCGCAGCTACAAACAAGGTTTCTGTGGAGGAAGAGCTAAAGGCGCTCAAAGATAGATTTACTTTAAAGGTAAAAACAAAACCCGTACAGGATGATTATTTCAAAGATTTAATTATTCAAGGTTTAAAAAATGAGGGAAAGGATACAAAACCTGTGGATTATTTTACATATAAGGATTTGTTATCCATAAGAGAATTTTTTAGTCAAAGTTTTAAAAATCCTGAAGAGGATATGAAACTGTTTTTTGATGAATCCCTTTTAAGGCTTTTGATTAAGATTATTTCAATAATAAAAAATGAGCTTCAAATCTTTATAAGTGATAGGAAAATAATAAAAATATACAAACTCCTTAGAGTATATTCCACTCTTTTAAAAGAAAACAGTGATGGGACAGTGGGATTAAAATCAATGAGAATATTAAAATACATAGGGGAGGAGGATGAGGATTTTGACCGATTGGAGAAAAATATTGAGGAGATTGTAATCAGAGCCCAGGCCCAGTAATGAATAAAGAGAAAGATATTTTTCTTTTAGGAATTAAACTTGCACTTCCGCTTCAGGATGAGCTTGAAAACTCTATTTTAAGCTATCTTGATTATATTGAAAAAGAGGCTCACTTTTTACCTTTTGTGGTTTATAAACTTGTTTTTGATTATTTTAACAGCGGGTTTTTATCATACAATAAGGAGATATATGAAAATATTTTTAATAAAATTGAGCAGAAAATATTTTTAATTTTTTACAGAAGTATTGATTATCTTTTTGAATCAATAGAAGGGGATGGATTAGATAAAAAGCCTGAAAATTTTATCTCTATTGTAAATTTTATAAACAAGGAAATCGCTTTTGAGGAAATAAATCTTTTAAGATTAAATTTTCACGAGATTCCTCCTCCTTCCGAACTTTTAAAAACATCCGAATCCTTTCTACCAAACAAAGAAGTAATACTAACAATGGAAAAATATTTCGGTAAATGGGAAGAGCTCTTTTTCTCCAAGTCCTTTATAGATAATCTTATAATAAAGTATTCTGTAGAAAATGAAAAATTAAAAGAAACTTCTAAAGAGCTAATATTTGCAATACGAAAATTTATGAAAATTATAGAGGAAATATATTCATACAATTTCAGATTAAGAAAGATTTTGGGAGAGGTTATAGTAAATCATTCAAACTACAGATATCCGATCGGCGGATATTCTGAGATAGCAAGAGGAATAGATGAACCTGATAAACTTCTTTATTCTGAACTTGCATATCTTGATGAGGACATCGGGGGGATTGATTTATTTACAATAAAATTCATAGATAGGGATTTGCTCTTTCTTGTGAGGGATGATAATGAATTTTACGGAGCGGGTATCTCATTCATTTTTGACCTTCAATATTTGAGACTTTTTTTAAAGGATAAGGGTGAATTTATTCCTGAATACTTTCTTATTCTTGTTTTTATAATTTCAATTGTAAAAATTGTTCAAAAGGAAATTTCGGATATCAGAACATACTTTCTTCTTAAAAATGTTCCAAAAACAATAGAGGAGATAGTTTACTATTTTATCCCCAATGGGATTAATTATGAAAAAGCTGTGAAAGAAAGAAAAATACCGCCGGGAATAAAAATTTATACAGTATTTAATGGAGAGAAGGATAGGGATATTAGAGCTGATGTTTCAATGAGAGTGGATATTGATGTTGATAACATTAATATAGGCAATTCGGGAATCAGATTGTTTGATAAGCGGGAGGTCGGAAAAACCCTTGAAAGATCAGGTGATATCATCAGAACTCAGATAAAAAACAATTACATTTCCTCTTTAATAAAGTTTTTTAGAGAGTTAGGGTAGGGGAGCAGAGAAAAGTGATTGTGGTTTTAGTTTCAATGGGCAGACACTTACCAGCACTATCTTTCAATATTGTAGTTTTTTTATAAACTTTCCTTAAACTTTATTTTTTATTGAAATTATTGAAATATTTGTAAACCTATTATTGGAAAGATAGTGCTGGATCTCCATTCATTACACTCATCCCGAGACCGCCCTACCTTTATCCATGTTTAATAGTATTTGTAGGGGCAATTCATGAATTGCCCCTACATTAATTATTGCTATTTTTTTATTTAAAAGATAAAAAAAATTTATTACAAGAATTTTGTCACATAACTTTTGTTTGGCTCAATGCTCACTGCTAAAAGCTATGTTGTCCAAAGAAACACTAAATTCTAAGGGATAGTGCGGGAGTCTTGCATAATCTTCCTCTATGAGATAAAATTAAATAATCCCATGAAAAAAAAAGTGAAGAAAAAGAAAGAAAAAGAACCTGTAGGATTAAGAAGAACTTTCCTTAATTATTTTATTCTTAGTTTTATAGTTTTTCCTTTAATCGTAGGGATAATAGTTTTTTTTACTTCCTTTAATTTTATTAGAACATCTTTTGAAAAGGATTTTTATTATAATGCTCAAATAAAAAAAATAGCTGCGGAAGAGTGGTTAAGAAGAGTCAAGGATGTGGCAAGACAGGTTTCAAGTCGAACAAAAATCAGGGAAGAACTTGAAAAATATAATAAAGGAGAGATAGGGGAGGAGGAACTAAAAAGATTTACTTACCAGAAATTAATCGATGCTTTACTTTCATCTAAAGGCATATTAGAAATATTAAGATTTGACGCTCGAGGAAATTTTATTTTATCGGTGGGGAAAATAAAAACAATTTTAGGAAAAGATAAAATAAAGTCATTTTTTGTAAAGAAAACTATTGATAAACCCCAATTGTTTGATACAAAAGAGTTTCTTATTGTAAGATCTCCAATATTAAACAGAAAAAATAGATATATAGGTTCTGATCTGGTGATTTTAGGTTTAAGTGAACTGAAAAGAATTTTAGAAATATCTGCATATCCAGAAGGAAAGAATTTAGTTTTTTTACTTAACAAAAAAAATGAAATAATCTTTTCTAATATGAATTTAATAAAGAATAAGGAATTTTTAAAAACTAATAAAATAGCTCAATTTATTAGTAAATTTCAAAAAAAGAATGTTTTTCATTTTAAAGAATATATTGTTTCTTATACAAATGTTGATGAAGGAGTAAATTGGAAACTTATTTTTTTAAAAAATAAATCTGAGGTTTATAAATATATTGTATCTCATTTGTTGGATAAAACTATATTTCCTATTACAGCCATTTTTGTCTTAATTGTAATTTTTCTATTTTTTACTTTTCCTTTTGCCAATAGTATTATTTTAAAAACAGATGAGTTTGAAGATATTATAGAAAAAAGCTCAAAGGAATTGAAGGCTGAAATTCAATGCAGGAAAGAATTAGAAAAAGAATTAAGAGAAACCCTGTTATTAAAAAATGCTATTCTTGAAAGCTCAAATGGAATAGTTGTTTTTGCTCTTGATAGAGAGTACAGATATCTTGATTTTACACTTTTACATAAGCAGACGATGAAAGCTATATGGGGAGTTGATATTGAAAAGGGAAAATCCATGCTGGATTATATAAAAAATGAGAAGGACAGAAAAAAAGCAAAGAAAAATTTTGATAGAGCTTTGGCTGGTGAAAGTTTTGTTTTAATTGAGGAGTATGGTGATGAAAAACTAAAAAGAACCTTTTATGAGGATAGATACAGTCCTGTTTATAATGATGATGGTGAGATAATCGGGGTTTCGGTTTTTGTCATAGATATTACAAAACAAAAGCTTATAGAAACAGCTTTGAGAGAAAGTGAAGAGTACAATAAGGTCTTATTTCAGGATTCGCTTATTCCATTGGTTGTAATGGATTCTAAAACATATGAATTTACTGATTGCAACAGGGCTGCCATAAAAATATATGGTTTTAAAAATAAGGAAGAGGTATTAGGGAAAACCCCTGCGGATGTTTCAACTCCATATCAATATAATGGTGAACCTTCTGAAAAATTAGCTACAAAATTTATTCAGAAAGCTTTAAAGGAGGGAAAGGTAATTTTTGAGTGGAGACATCAAAGGCCCGATGGAAGTATTTGGGATGCAGAAGTACAGCTTATAACTTTTTTTTATAAAGGAAAAAGACATCTTCAATTCAGCTTACTTGATATTACAGAGAGGAAAAAATTAAGAGAAAAACTTATTGAAAGTGAGGAAAAGTATAGAATAGCTTTTAGAACAAGCCCTGAGTCAATAGCTATTACTTCTTTGGGAGGGATGATAATAGATGTTAATGATGGTTTTACAAAGCTGTCCGGATATTCTAAGGAAGAGGCTATTGGAAAGACTGTATTTGACTTAAAGTTGTGGCTTAATAAAGAGGATAGAGCATATTTTATAAAAGAACTTGAAGAAAAGGGGCATATTGAGAATTTTGAGAGCAAGTTTTTAACTAAAAACAAAAAAGTAGCAACAGGGCTTGTTTCAGCTAATATAGTAAAGATCGGAGGAGAAAAAAGAATTCTTACAATAATAAGAGATATTACTGATAGAAAGAGAATGGAAGAAGAGGTTTTTAATGAAAGGGAAATGCTTTCTGTCACTTTAAGGAGTATAGGAGATGGAGTTATAACAACGGATACAAGAGGTAAGGTAACCTTCATAAATAAAACAGCGGAAGAGCTCACTGGTTGGACACTTGATGAAGTCGAGGGAAAACCTCTTGAGAAAGTTTTTAATATAATAAATGGAGTTACAAGAGAAAAAGCGGAGAATCCTGTTTTTAAAGTATTAAAGGAAAAAAGAATAGTAGGACTTGAAAATAGAACCGTTTTAATTTCAAGGGAGGGAAAAGAGTATAATATTGCTGATAGTGCTGCTCCCATTGTGGATGTGGAGAGCAAGGTAATCGGAGTGGTTCTTGTTTTCAGAGATGTGACGGAAAAATTGAAGCTGGAACAAGAAAGACTTAAAGTTAAAAAGTTAGAGTCTATAGGAATTTTAGCCGGTGGAATAGCCCATGATTTCAATAATATATTAACAGGAATTTTCGGCAATCTGGAACTTGCAAAAATTAAATTATCGAAAGATCACCCGGCATATAAACATATAAAATCTGCCAATGAATCCATTGAAAGAGCCACTGCCTTAACAAAGCAGTTGTTAACCTTTGCGAAGGGAGGTGAACCGATAGTCGAAACAGTGGATTTAAAGAAATTATTAAAAGATACAATTTCTTTTTATTTGAGTGGTAGCAATATTAAGGTTATCTATGGTTTACCTGATGATCTCTGGAATGTTTTGGTGGATAAAGGACAAATTGAACAGGTTATATCCAATCTTATAGTGAATTCCAAACAGGCAATGCCTGACGGCGGAAGGATATTTGTAAATGCTCAGAACATTGAAAGTATGGAAACTCTGGAAATAAGGCATTTGAATGGAAGATATGTTATGTTTTCCATAAAGGATGAAGGGAGAGGTATTTCAGAAAAACATATGGAGAAAATTTTTGATCCATATTTCACAACAAAGCAGAAAGGAAGCGGTTTAGGTTTGGCTATTGTCCACAGTATTGTAAGCAAACATAATGGCTATATTGCCGTTGATTCAAAGTTAGGTGAGGGAACAACATTTTATATTTATCTGCCCGCAGCGGGAAAAAGTGATGAGGGGGGTAAAAAGATTGGTGAAAGCAAGAGCAGACGGATATTTTCCTCAATTAAAGTTTTGGTTGTTGATGATGAGAAAGTTGTAAGAGATGTTGCAATTTCAATGCTTGAAAGCCTGGGATGTAAAGCATACGGTGTTCCTGAAGGAAGGAAAGCTCTGAAAGAGTATAAAAGGACTTTTGAAACAAAGGATAAATATGATATTGTAATTATGGATTTGACCATTCCCGGAGGCATGGGTGGAAAAGAGTTAATAAAGAAGATAAAAAGGATTGATCCCGAGGTAAAGGCAATTGTTGCAAGCGGTTATTCCAATGATCCTATTATGTCAAATTATAAAAAGTACGGATTTTCGGGAAAACTTTTAAAACCTTTCCAGATAGAGGATCTGGAAAAGGAAATATTAAGAGTTTTAGAGGAGAGCTCTTATTCATGAATTTAATCATTTTTCATTTTCGTGTAGGAGAGTGAAAATCAAAAAAGTTTTTCTTTTCATGTTTTTAATGTTTTGTTTTTTGTTTTTAGGATATTCTGAAAAATTACCTTTTAAAAATCCGAATCTACCTCTGAAAGTTAGAATAAATGACCTCATTTCAAGGCTAACCCTTGAAGAGAAGGCTTCTTTAATGCTTTACAACAGTCCTTCTATAAAAAGATTGGGGATTTCCGCTTACAATTGGTGGAATGAGGCTCTTCACGGAGTTGCAAGGGCTGGAAAAGCCACTGTTTTCCCCCAGGCAATAGCACTCGCGGCAACTTTTGATGAAAACCTGATTTATAAAATTGGGAGTGCTATTTCAGACGAAGCAAGAATAAAATACTGGAATGCCGTAAGAAAGGGAAATCACCTTCAATACGCCGGTTTAACATTCTGGTCTCCCAATGTTAATATATTCAGAGATCCCCGGTGGGGAAGAGGCCAGGAAACATACGGAGAAGACCCTTTCTTAACATCAAGAATAGGAACCGCTTTTGTCAAAGGCCTTCAGGGGAATGATAAAAAGTATTTGAAAGCATCTGCCTGTGCCAAACATTTTGTTGTTCATAGCGGGCCGGAAGCAACAAGACACAGATTTAATGCTGTACCGGATATAAGGGATTTTTACGAAACATATCTTTATCCTTTTAAAATACTTGTTAAAGAAGGAGGAGTTTCCGGTATAATGTGTGCTTATAACAGAACATTTGGAAAACCTTGCTGTGGAAGTGATTTTCTTTTAAAAAAGATATTAAGAAAAAAATGGGGATTCAATGGTTATGTAACCTCCGATTGCTGGGCTCTTGATGATATTTTTAAAAGACATAAGTATGTAAAAACTCCTGTGGAAGCAGCGGCTCTTGCAGTTAAAGCGGGGGTTGATGTAAACTGCGGATATGTTTACAAGTATATACCTGAAGCGGTAAGAAAGGGGCTTATAAGTGAAAATGAGGTTAACAGAAGAGTTAGAGAACTGTTAAAAATAAGATTTTTATTGGGAGAGTTTGATCCCCCTGAAAATAATCCGTATTATAGTTTGAGAAAGAATAAAGTTAATTCTCCGGAGTATAGAAAGTTAGCTTACAAAGCTGCCGTGGAATCAATAGTCATGCTTGAAAATAAAAATGAAACTCTTCCGATTAATTTAAAAAAAACGAAGGACATTTTACTTACAGGCCCAATGTGTGCGGATATTTTCTCTCTTTTGGGAAATTATAATGGCTATTCACCAGATTTGAAAACAATTTTGGAAGGAATTATTGATAGGGTGGATGAGGGGACTGTGGTTGAGTATAGCCAGGGATTTTTACTAAATGATAATAGTGTTTCCAATTTCAGAGGATTCTGGGAATCAAAGAGGGCTGATGTTGTAATCGCCTGTCTTGGTATAAATTCATTGTACGAAGGTGAGGAGGGAGATGCAATATTAAATCCAGATGGTGGAGATAGAAAGAGTTTGAGATTGCCGGAAAATCAAATAGAATATATAAGGCTTTTAAGGGAAAAAATAAAGGATAAACCTTTGATTGTTCTTATTACAGGCGGTAGTGCAATTTCTATTCCGGAGATACGAAGTCTTGCCGATGCCGTGCTTTTTGTATGGTATCCCGGGGAAGAAGGAGGAGATGCTGTTGCAGATATTATTTTCGGAAATGCCAATCCCTCCGGAAGATTACCTGTGACTTTTTATAATTCTGTTAGAGAGCTTCCTCCTTTTGAGAATTATAATATGGAAGGGAGAACATACAGATTTTTCAAAGGAAAACCGCTTTATCCATTTGGTTATGGTCTAAGCTATACGAATTTTGAATATTTGCACGCTAAATTGAATAAAATAATTTTTGGAAAAAATGAAAATATAGTTATTAAGCTTAAAATAAAAAATTCAGGTGATTTTGATGGAGATGAGGTTGTTCAGATTTATGCAAAAAAACTTAAGTCTAAAAGATTCAGGCCTATTAAACAATTGATTGGCTTCAAAAGAGTGTTTTTAAAATCAGGAGAGCAGAAATCAGTTAAAATAAAGGCATCTTTAGAACCTCTTTTTTATTGGGACATTAAAGAAAATAGTTATGAAATTGAAAAGGGCAAGTATAGGATATTGATTGGTGGTTCTTCCGAAGATATAAAAATTGAAAGAGTTGTCTATATCAGATAACTTCAAATTTTCCGCTTCTCATAAAAGCTCTGGAAGAGTGTTAAAAAACTCTTTTCATCTTGACACAAAAATAATTTTTTAGTAATCTAATTTAATGATATCAATAGATGGCTCAATTTTTACTGTGATTATATTGGTGTGGATACTTTTTGTTTTTCTCGATAAACTTTTCTTTAAACCTATGGGAAAGGTTATTGAAGAAAGGAGAACCTCAGTAGAGGATAATATAAACGCAAAGGAAAAAGCTGAAATAGAGATAGAAAAAAAATTAGCATACATAGAGGATGAGATAAAAAGAGTTACTGCAGAAGCAAAAGAAGAGAGAGAGAAGATAAGAAATGAAGCTCTTTTTAAACACCGGAAGATAGTGGAAAAGGCTAAAAAAGATGCTGAGTTAAAGTTAAAAGAGGTGAAAGAGGAACTTGAGAGGGAGATTCCAAAAATAAAAAAAGAGCTTGAGAAAGATTTAAAGAGCATAACAAAAGATATAGTGGAAAGGATTCTTGAGCAATGATAAAAAAAGTGGTGGTTTTAGTATTTATGTTTTTGGCATCAATCGGACTTTCCTTTGCTTCCGAACATAGTGGAGGAGGTCATGAACTAAGACAGGTTATTGGAAAAATTATAAATTCAACGATTCTATGGGGTTCACTCGCTTATCTTCTTTATAAACCTATAGCTTCCTTTTTCCGAAAGAAATCTGAGATGGAAAAGGAAGTATTTTTTAGCTCAAAAAATGAAAGAGAAGCAAGTGAAAACAGGCTTAAAGAGGTAACTTTAAGAGTTGAAAATCTTGAGAAAGAACTTAAAGCTATTAGAGAAAGGTTTAAAAAGGAAGCGGAAAAAGATAAAGAGATGATTGAGAAAAAAATAGAGGAGGATGTTGCGAAAATTCAAAAATTCACAAACCTTGAAATAGAGAGAATATATAATGAAACTTTAAGGGAACTCAAACTTTTTGCCCTTAATATTTCCATAAAGGACGCTGAGGAGAAAATAAGAAAAAGAATAGATAAAGGTACTCAGCAGGTGTTGATCAGAAGATTTTTAAATGAAATTGAGAGGGTAAATTGAGGGAAGAAATAATTGCCAAAAGATATGCGATAGGACTTTATAAAGCTATTGACAAAGGAAAGTTTGAAGAGACTAAAGATGAATTAAAAGCTTTCCTTGAAATTTTAAATTCAAACAGGGAGCTAAAAGAGTTTTTGTTAAACCCTTTCTACACAAAAAATCAGAAGAAAGAGGTCGTTAAGGCAATTTTAAGTGAAATTGAGTTTTCGGAAGAAATCTCAAACCTAATTTTACTCTTGATAGATAAGAGGAGATTACACTATCTTTCATTTATTATAAATGAATTTATTAAAGTTTGGGAGGAGGAAAACAATATTTATCCCCTTGAAATCCATACTCCGCTAAAGCTTGATTCGGAAACAAAAAAGGAGATTTTAAAATCCCTTGAGAAAAAATTCGGAGGTAAAGTCAGTGCAGAGTTTTTAATTGATAAAAAATTAATTGGTGGTATTTTAATTAAGTATAAAAGTACATACTATGATGGGAGTATTGCAGGAGCTCTCAACAAATTAAAGGAAAAAATAATCAAGGAGAATTAAAATGGAAATTAGAGCCGATGAAATTAGTAGAATTATTAAAGAACAAATTTCAAAGTTCAAATCAGATATTGATATTGAAGAAAAGGGAGTTGTCATAAGTGTCGGAGATGGTATCGCCCGTGTGCATGGTCTTGATAAAGTTATGTACAATGAACTTATAGAATTTCCACATGATGTTTTCGGAATAGCGCTTAACCTTGAAGAGGATAATGTCGGAGTAGTTCTTTTAGGTGAAACTGATCTCATAAAAGAAGGGGATATTGTTAAAAGAACAAAGAGAGTTATTTCTGTTCCTGTAGGAGAGGAACTTGTAGGAAGAGTTGTTGATCCTCTCGGAAGACCTATAGATGGCAAAGGGGAAATTAAAGCTAAAAAATATAATCCCATTGAAAGGTTGGCTCCGGGAGTTATTGACAGACAGCCGGTTAAAGAACCATTACAGACAGGATTAAAGGCAATAGATTCAATGATTCCTATCGGAAGAGGACAGAGAGAGCTTATTATCGGGGATAGACAGATAGGTAAAACCGCCATTGCCATAGACACAATCATAAATCAGAAAGAACAGGGAGATGTTGTATGTATTTATGTTGCTATAGGACAGAAACAGTCAACAATCGCTCAGGTTGTTAAAAAATTGGAGGAAGAGGGGGCAATGGATTATACAATAGTTGTGGCGGCATCTGCTTCAGAACCCGCTCCTTTACAATATATTGCGCCTTATGCGGGTTGTGCAATGGGAGAATATTTCAGAGATAGTAAAAGACATGCTTTGATTATATATGATGACCTTTCAAAGCATGCTCAGGCTTATAGAGAGATTTCACTTCTTCTAAGAAGACCTCCCGGAAGAGAGGCTTATCCCGGTGATGTTTTCTATCTTCATTCAAGGCTTCTTGAAAGAGCTGCAAAATTGAATGATGAATTAGGAGGAGGTTCATTAACCGCTCTTCCGATTATTGAAACACAAGCTGGAGATGTTTCAGGTTATATTCCGACAAATGTTATTTCAATTACAGACGGGCAGATTTACCTTGAACCCGATTATTTTAATGCTGGTATAAGGCCTGCCATAAATGTTGGTATTTCGGTTTCAAGAGTCGGAGGAAGTGCTCAGATAAAAGCTATGAAAAAGATAGCTGGAAGTTTAAGACTTGAGCTGGCTCAATTTAGAGAACTTGAAGCATTTGCTCAATTCGGTTCTGATCTTGACAAAGCCACTGTGGCGCAGCTTGAAAGAGGTAAAAGATTGGTTGAGCTTTTAAAACAGGACCAATATCAACCGCTTCCGGTGGAAAAGCAAATTATTGCAATTTATGCCGGGACTAAAGGCTTTTTGGATGATATACCAATTGAACTGGTAAGAAAGTTTGAAGAGGAGCTTTATAGGTATATAGAGGATTATAAACCTGAAATTTATAAAGATATAAAGGAAAAGAAAGTTCTTGATGATGAGCTTGATAAAACGATAAAAGAGACTTTGACTAAATTTCATGATGAGTTTAAAAAGGAGAATAATCTATAATGGCAACACTTATAGATTTAAGAAGAAGAATAAAGAGTGTTAAAAACACAAGGCAGCTTACAAAAGCAATGAAAAGTGTCTCAGCTGCTAAATTAAAGAGAGCACAAACTCAGGTTTACAAAACAAGACCATTTTCGGAAAAATTGGGTAAAATTCTTGCAAACATAAAAGCAAAAAACAGTGATTTACAAAACATATTTTTTGAAAATAGAGAGGAGAAAAATGTGGATCTTGTTGTAGTTACGGGAGATAAGGGACTTTGCGGAGCATTTAATTCAAATACAATTAAGTATTATTATGAAGTGAGAAAGGATCTTGAAGATGCGGGAGCTAAGGTCAATCTTATTGCAAT
>JALVQI010000040.1 GCA_027031485.1 Candidatus Aminicenantota bacterium
AAAAGTGCTTCACTCACCTGAAGGTTTTCATACTCAGGTATGTATATATTCTGCTCCTTTATAAGATTTATTAAAAAAGTAGGTGTTCCAGTCTCAAACCAATAGTTTTTTATATTCCTGCTCCTTAATGCTGAAAAGAGTGAAAACGGATTATAAACCTTAACGTCCTTTGATGAAAATCTATAACCATTGTAATATCCTCTTAATTCCTCTCTCAATTCATTACATTCCATTCCCTTTTCATTACAAAAATATTCTATATGTGGTATAAGATATTTATCTATCTCATCCTCTGTTATTCCCAATATATCACTATTATCCTCTTCCATTGTAAGATCAGTCAGATTATTCAACTCTGAGAATATTGATACCTTTGAAAATTTTGTTATTCCGGTTATGAATATAAAATTCAACCACCCATTATTATCTGCTGTCTTTAATACTCCGTAAAAATCCTTTAATAATTCCCTGTTCTTCTCAGCTATCTTTAATTCCTCTTCTCCCTTTCCTATATGACTTATTATCGGTTTATCATACTCATCAACTAAAAATACTAATCTCTGCTTATATTTTTTATATATCCTTCTTATTATTTCTTCAAAAAACTGCTCTATGCTTTTTTTATGAGGAACTTCATCTATCTTATTTTCTTTTAAGATATTATTTAATGTATCTTTTATATCATTTTCAAGAATCTTCTCATTATCATTTGAGATTGCATTAAAATCCAGTCTAACGATAG
The DNA here is from genome assembly GCA_027031485.1 of Candidatus Aminicenantota bacterium. GTDB lineage: Bacteria > Acidobacteriota > Aminicenantia > JAMOAD01 > JAMOAD01 > JALXDT01. The sequence continues at coordinate 743 of JALVQI010000040.1, forward strand.
GATACTCTTCCCATTCATAATCACTGTTGTAAATATATAATCCCTTGAATAATTCCTTCTTTCCTCTGAATATATTGTAAAGAGTTGAAATTAAAAGAGATTTTCCGAACCTTCTTGGTCTTGAAAGAAAGTAGTATTTTCCCGAGCTAATGAGGTTGTAAAGATGTTGAGTTTTGTCTATATAAAGATACCCTTCATTTATTATACTTTCAAAATCACTTATACCTATGGGCAAATTCTTTAACTTTTTATTCATATCAGAATAATAGCATAATATTTTTTATTTTTGAACAGTACAAGTCGTTAATCATGAAGAGTGAATAATAAATCGGCATAGTAGTCCGCAAGGGCAATTCATTATATTAGCTTTGAGCCTATAGCATTGAGCGTTGAGTTGATTTCGAAGGTTTATGGTTTGTTGTTGTTTTTTAATTAAAAATAATTACAGGGCAATTCATGAATTGCCCCTACAGTATTTATTGCGATTCGCCATTTTTAAATTAAAAGAATAAAAATAAAAGTAATTAGAAATAGGAAATCAACAATATTCATTGTAATTAGCTCAACGCTCAGTACCCAAAGCTCAATGCTCAAAGCCAATAAGGGCTATTCGCTACCTAAATTTTATCAGACAGTATTGTGCACCTTTTATTTTTCTTGAAATAGGAATGAAAAAAGGATATATTAAAAAATCTTCTTTATTTAAGGAGGAAGAATGTGCGGAATAGTCGGTTATATCGGGAAAGAAAGTGCCCTTGATATTATAATAGAAGGATTGAAACATCTGGAATACAGGGGATATGACTCTGCAGGAGTTGCTTTTGTTGAAAAAAAGAAGATAAAAAAAATAAGAGAGAAAGGGAAAGTTGACCTTTTAAAAAAGAGTATAGAAGAAACAAAGATAAAGGTTCATTCTGCAATTGGTCATACAAGATGGGCTACCCATGGTAGTCCCACAAAAGAGAATACCCATCCGCATTCCGATTGTAAAAATAAGATTGCCATTGTTCACAATGGGATTATTGAAAATTATCTGGATTTGAAAAGAATGTTGAAGGCGAAAAAGCATAAATTTTCTTCTGAAACGGATACTGAAGTGATTGTCCATTTGCTTGAAGAAAATTTGAAACACTATCCTATTTTTGATTCTATTTTAAACACTATAAATGTGTTAAAGGGTTCTTTTGCTCTTTTATTCATATTTGCCGACTATCCGAATCTTATGATCGGAATTAGAAAGAATTCGCCTTTGATATTTGCGGAAAAGGAGAATAATTTTTATTTCTCATCGGATATTGTCGGGATTTCATCTTATGTGGACAAAGCATATTTTCTTGATGATGAAACCATAGTTTTTTTAAACAATTCAAAATATTCATTTTTTGATTTTAAGGGAGCCGAAAAAAAGATTTTCCCCAAAAAAGTTGAAAAGAGTTCCTTTTTTATAGAGAAAAAGGGTTATAAGCATTTTATGTTAAAAGAGATATTTGAACAACCGGAGGCCATAAGAGAGACGATTCAGGATAGATATTCCATTGAGAGGGGAGAGATAGATGTCGGAGTCGATGAATCTCTTTTTGAAAATATAGAAAAGATAAGAATATTATCCTGCGGGACATCTTATCATGCAGGACTTATTGGACAATTTTATTTTGAAAATTTTTCAGGGATTGAAACATCAGTGTCATTATCATCTGAGTTTTATTACAGAGATCTTGAGGACACTGAATCAACTCTGTTTATTGCTATTTCTCAATCGGGAGAAACCGCGGATACTTTGAAAGCCATAAGAAAGATAAAAGGTAAGAATAAAATAATTTCAATAACAAATGTTTCCGAAAGTAGCATAACAAGGGAGAGTGATGCTTTTATTTTGACCCATTGTGGTCCTGAAATCTCTGTTGCTGCCACTAAAACATTTACTTCTCAGATTTCGCTTCTTTTTCTTTTGGCTTTGAGTATTGCCCAAAAAACAGAATATATTAAAAAAGAAAAAATCATTTCATTCCTTGAGGAATTAAGAAAGATACCAATTCAAATGGAGGAAATTTTAAACAAAAGCGAAAGTATTGAGAAAATAGCTTATAAGTATTATCAAAAAGAAAGTTTTCTCTACATAGGAAGGTGGATAAATTATCCTGTTGCTCTTGAAGGCTCTTTGAAATTAAAGGAGATCTCTTATATCTTTTCGGAAGCCTATGCAGGAGGACAGTTAAAACACGGACCTATTTCTTTGATAGATGAAGGGACTCCTCTTGTTGCAGTGGCTCCCGATGACAGAGCCAGAAATAATATTTTATCGAATATTGAAGAGGCAAAAACAAGGGGTGCTGAGATTATAAGCATTGGGACTAAGGGAGATAATGAATTATTGTCTTTAAGCGATGCGATGTTTGTTATTTCTCCTGTGAATGAATTTTTATCTCCTTTGCTGACAACTATATATACGCAACTTTTTGCTTACTTCATCGCCCTGAGAAGGGGAGTTGACATAGATCAACCGAGAAATCTTGCAAAATCCGTAACAGTGGAATAAAATGGTGAAAAATCTATTGGGGTATGATTTTAATATCTTCCATACTGAACTATCCCCATTTGTGGACAAAAGCTTCCATATAAAGCAGATATATCAATGGGTTTATAAAAAAAGAGTTCTTAATATCAATAATTTTACAAACCTGTCAAAAGAGCTGAGAAAAAAAGTGGCCGGGCAATTCTCTTTTTCTATTTTAAATGTTTTAAGTGAGGAAGTCTCTTCCGAGGATGGGAGTAGAAAGTATCTGTTGGAGCTTGAAGACGGGAAAAAAATTGAGACAGTTTTTATTCCTCAAAAGGACAGAATTTCAATATGTTTATCTTCTCAGGTGGGATGCAAATTCGGGTGTAAATTTTGTGTTACAGGTTTAATGGGTTTTCATAGAAATCTTGAATACTATGAAATTGTTTCCCAGCTTATTACGGTACTTGTTATCAATAAAGAAAGGTTAAAAAACAGAATAAACCTTGTATTTATGGGAATGGGAGAACCTCTGGATAATTATGAAAATGTGAAAAGAGCCATAAAGGTTATTACTGACTCTGAAGGTATTTCAATTTCTCCCAAAAGGATTACTGTTTCAACAATCGGTATAATAAGCTATCTTAAAAGGTTCCTGGAAGAATTGCCTGATGTTAAGCTTGCTTTTTCCTTGAATTCTCCTTTTCCCTCTGTTAGAAAAGAGCTAATGCCTGTTGAAAAAAGATATCCGTTTGCTGAAAATATGAAAATTCTGAGAAGAGAAAGAAAAAAATTAAAACACAGGGTAACCTTTGAATATATAATGTTGAAAGGTGTTAATGACCGTCTGAAGGATGCAAAGGAGATTTTGACAATCACCAAGGGGATTCCAAGGAAAATTAATTTGATACCTTTTAATTATTTCGAAGGTTCTGAGCTTTACCCGACGGAAATGGATAAAATAGATAAATTTGCCGGGTATTTAAGGAAATACAGAGTCGTTGTTACTATCAGGGATAGCAAGGGGAAAGATATAAAAGCTTCCTGCGGCAATCTTTTTGCTAAATTGGAAAGGGGGCATGAAATTATGGAAATAAAGAATAAAGATTAAATTTTTTTCAATAATGTTTCTTCCGCTTTTTTAAATTGAGGGTCATCATTTAAAATTGAGATAAAACTTTCTTCCATTCCCCAAACTCTTGAAACAATTTCTCTTCTGATTTGCAAATTGATGGAGGAGAGACTTTTATTAAAGTCCTTTGGATTTATCTTAATTTTTCTCTTTATTACAAAGTTTTTAAAATCCTCTGAAATTGCCGGTGGAAGAGGATCCGTGTATAAATTGATTTTTTTACCTCTAAAAATTGCTATGGGGGCTCTTTTTGCAAATTTCAAACTGTGTTTTAGTCCTGTTTCCCCTTTGACAAGATGATTGGCATAGGAAAAGAATAATCCTTTACTCCTGAGCCTTGCCGTGAACATTGTAAGCTTTGCATCTTCCACCTTTATATCGGGGACTATTCCTCCTGTGTTTTTTTCATAACTATCTTTGTCATTGTAAAAAAGTAAGTAATCTTCAAGGTGGGTATAGTCCCTCTGTATTAATTTCCCTGAAGGTGTATAGTATCTTGCAGTGGTAAGGGCAATAGCCACATTACTTTTTATATGGAAAAGTGTTTGAACAAGTCCTTTACCCCATGTCCTTGTTCCTATGATCAAGCCTCTTTTATTGTCTTGAATTGCTCCTGAGACAATTTCCGAAGCTGATGCACTTCCCCTGTTTACAAGAACAACGAGGGGTAAATTCTCATATTGATTGTTTTTTAATGCATAAAAAATTTTATTCATTCTTTTTACTCTTCCTTTTATGGAAACTATGACTTTACCTCTTTCCAGAAATTCATCTGAAATATTTAAAGCTGCTCTCAAATCTCCTCCGCCATTGTATCTCAGGTCGAGGACTAAAGCCCGTATTCCTTTTTTGACAAGGGATTTCATAGCCTTTTCAAATTCATCCGTTGTAGTGCCCGTAAAGGATCTTATTACCACAACTCCTATCTTCTTATCCACCGGAAAAGGGTCTACAAAGTGATATGGAATTGAATAAAGGGGAATTTCAGCTCTTTTGATTCTAAAATGAAGAAGTTTTTTAAACCCCTCTCTTTTTATTTTTATATTAACATAGGTTCCTTTCGGGCCTCTCAAAAGCCTGACGGCTTCATTCTGAGATAGATTTTTTGTTTTCTTTCCATCAACTTCCACAATTACATCGCCGGCCTGTATCCCAAGTCTGTATGCAGGGGTACCTTCAAGAGGTGTAATTACTGTTAATCTATCTTCTATTTTCAAAATTTGAATTCCTATCCCATAGAATTTTCCCTTCTGATCCTCTTGCATTGTTTGGAAAGAACTTGGATCGAGAAGATAGGAGTGTGGATCAAGGGAAGAAAGCATACCTCTTATGGCAGCATAAGTTAATTTTTCTTCATTTATATTGTTTTTATAGTATATTTTTTTTAAAAGAAGCAATGTTTTTGTATATTTATATAGCTGGTCTTTCCATGGATCAAGATTTTCCGCTGAAATGAAAGTGAGGCTTACCAATATAATTATCAAAAGTTTGAATTTTTTCATATTTTTTTCTCCGGGTAAATTTCCAATGATTTTTTAAGAATCTCCATAGCTTTTTTTAGTTTTTGCTTTTCAAGAACATATGCTAATCTAATCTCATCATTTCCTAATCCTTCGGTTGAATAAAAACCGCCGGCAGGAGCAACCATAACGGTCTCATTATTATGATTGAATTCTTCAAGTAGCCATCGGGCATAATGCTCAGAATCTTTTACCGGAAGTTTTACCACCATATAAAAAGCTCCCATTGGAAGCTCAAGCACTACCCCGTCTATGGATTTCAATTCTTTGTACATTATATCTCTTCTATTTTTGTACTCTTTTTGCACTTCTTTAAAATATGAAAAACTCATTCTATATGCCTCTGCTGCGGCAACCTGTTCCACTACCGGAGGGCAAAGCCTTGCCTGAGCTAATTTCATTACTCCCGATAGAACATCTCTGTTTTTACTTATTAAATAACCTATTCTTGCTCCGCAGGCACTGTATCTTTTGGATATGGAGTCAACCACAATAACTCTGTCCTTTGCCTCTTCGAAGTGGAGCAAGCTTCTGTATTCAATATCATCATAGATAAATTCTCTGTAAACTTCATCGCTTATGATAAAGAGATCATGTTTCTTCGCAATTTCGATTATCCTATTCAAATCCTTTTCAGGGTAAATTGTTCCTGTGGGATTATTGGGAGAGCAGAGTAATATTGCTTTTGTTCTTTTACCTATTTTTTTCTCTATTTCCTCTGTGGAAGGAAGGGCAAATCCGTTTTCCGCCTTTGTTGTTACGGGAATAAGTCTTATATTGCTCATTGCAGCATATCCGTTGTAATTTGTATAGTATGGTTCAAACACGATAATTTCATCATCAATATCCGCTACTACGGAAAAAGCAAATAAAATAGCTTCACTTCCGCCGGTGGTTATGATCATATCATCAGGATTTACACTTATATTGTAGTTTTTAAAATATTCTGAAATGACCTCCCTTAAAAATGGTTCTCCCTGAGAATAGCCATAGGCTATTATCTCTTGAGAAAAGTTCTTTATTGCATTCAGAACAGGTGCCGGGGTTTTTATATCCGGTTGCCCGATATTAAGATGATACACTTTAATTTCTCTGCTTTTTGCCTGATCCGCATAGGGAACAAGCTTTCTTATGGGTGATTCCTGCATATTTCTAATTCTTTTTGATATCATTTATACCTCCAAATTAGATTTATTTTAAAACTTGTAATTGTTTTAGTCAAGATAACCCCTCAGTAAAATTTCAAATAGTTATGTTTTAATCTTTATAATTCGTTAAAGTGTGTGTTACTTAATAAAATATGTTGTAAGTCAGAGAATATTTTGTTATCATTATTATCTTATAATGAAAAGAGGAGATAATAATGAAAGTCAAAGCAAGGGTGATGGATCAGAGGAAAATCGCGTCAACATTAAAAAGGTTGGCAATGGAGGTTATTGAAAGAAATCGTGAACTTGAAAATGTTGCTATTGTCGGAATCAGAACCAGAGGGGTGATTATAGGAGAGAGAATCTTAAAACTTATAGAAAAAACGGAAAACATTAAGCTTGATTTTGGAATTCTTGATATAACTCTTTATAGAGATGACCTTTCAACTATAGGCCCTAATCCTGTTGTAAAAGGTACGGAGATTGATTTTGATGTTACGGGAAGAGATATAATTCTTGTGGATGATGTTCTCTTTTCCGGAAGAACAGTAAGAGCAGCTCTTGATTCTATCATAGATTTCGGAAGACCAAAGACAATCCAGCTTCTCGTTTTAATAGATAGAGGACATAGAGAGCTTCCAATTCAGGCGGATTATGTTGGGAAAACTCTTCCCACCTCAAAAAGAGAGATCGTAGAGGTCAGATTAAAAGAGATAGATGGAAGTGATGAAGTTTTAATAGTTGAAGAGGAGGGTTTTTAATGTTTAAAAGAAAACACTTGCTTGGTATTGAAGGATTAAGTAGAGATGAGATAGATCATATTCTTGATACAGCGCAGAGTATGGTGGAAGTTTCAAAAAGAAGCGTTAAAAAGGTTCCCGCTCTAAGGGGAAAAACGGTTGTAAATCTTTTCTTTGAGCCCAGTACAAGAACGAGGATCTCTTTTGAGCTGGCAGCTAAAAGGCTCTCTGCGGATTTAATTAATTTTTCCGGAAGCTCCTCAAGTCTTGTAAAAGGGGAATCATTCAGAGATACTGTTTTAAACCTTGAGGCAATGCATCCGGATATCTTCGTGGTCAGACATTCTCAAGCAGGTAGTGCTTATTACCTTACAACCTTCTCCAAATCATCTGTGGTGAATGCGGGTGATGGTGCTCATGAACACCCGACTCAGGCTCTTTTAGATGCACTTACTATAAGACAGCATAAGGGAGAGCTGGATAATTTAAAGATTACAATTGTCGGGGATATATTGCACAGCAGAGTTGCAAGATCAAATATTTTTTTACTTTCTCAATATAAGACAAAGATTGTCTTATCAGGTCCGCCTCCTCTTATTCCTCCGGAGTTTTCGGATATGGGGGTTGAAATAGAATATGATCTTGATAGGGCTGTTGAAGGGGCTGATGTGGTGATGATGTTAAGGATTCAGAGAGAAAGGCAGACAGGGAGTTATTTTCCGTCACTAAGAGAATACAGAAAATTTTATCAACTTACAAAGAAAAGACTTGAAAGAGCGGATAAAGATGCAATCATTATGCATCCCGGCCCCATTAACAGAGGAATAGAACTTATGAAGGATATTGCAGATTCGGATAAATCTGTTATTCTGAATCAGGTGAGCAATGGAATTGCTGTAAGAATGGCTGTTTTGTATTTAATTTCCGGAGGTTCCAATGAATTTAATAATTAAAAATGGTAGAGTAATAGATCCTTCTCAGAATTTAGATGAAGAGATGGACATACTTATAGATAATGGTAAAGTTGCAAAGATAGGGAAAAAATTAAAGGCACCGGATTTTAAAGAAGTTGAAGCAAAGGGATTATTCGTTTTTCCGGGTTTTATTGATATGCACACCCATTTAAGAGAACCCGGATATGAATATAAGGAGGATATTAAGAGTGGGACAGAAGCTGCTGCTGCTGGAGGGATTACTTCTGTCGCTTGTATGGCAAATACAAATCCGATAAATGATAATGAAGGAGTCACCTCTTTTATCATTGAAAGAGCCAAAGATGTGGCAAAAGTAAATGTTTTTCCCATAGGGGCAGTTAGTAAAAGAATGAAAGGGGAAGAATTAGTTGAGATGGGATACATAGCAGAAGCGGGTGCGGTGGGGTTTTCGGATGACGGATATCCCGTAAGATCCTCCCTTGTTTTAAGAAGAGCTCTTGAGTATCAAAGAATGATAGATAGAATAATTATTGAACATGCTGAGGATCTTCAGTTATCGGCAGATGGAGTTGCGAATGAAAGTCCTTTAACTTACAAGTTAGGACTAAAAGGCATACCCTCTGCTTCGGAAACAGCTATTATTGCAAGAGATATAGAAATTTTGAGACAGGTTGGGGGTAGGATTCATTTTGCCCATCTATCTTCGAAATGGAGCGTAGAGCTAATAGAAAATGCAAAAATAAATAACCTTAATGTTACAGCTGAGGTTACACCACATCACCTTTTGTTGAATGAGCAATTTGTTGAAACCTTTTCTCCTCTTTATAAAATGAAACCACCCTTAAGATCGGAGGAAGATAGAGTTGCTCTTGTGGAAGGCTTAAAAAAAGGTGTTATAGATGTTATTGCCACCGACCATGCTCCTCATTCTGAGGATGAAAAAGAATTGGAGTTTGGTTTTGCTCCTTTTGGTGTTATAGGGCTTGAAACGGTTGTGGGACTTATTTTTGACAGGATTGTTATGTCAGGAATTATCAGTGTGTCAAGGTTTGCAGAGCTTTTATCAAAGAACCCTGCCAAAATTTTAGGGTTAGAAAGCAAAGGTAGTCTTGAGATTGGGAAGGATGGTGATATTACTATCATAGATCCGGAGAAAAAGGTCGTGATTGATTCGGATAAGTTCAGAAGTAAGGCTAAAAATTCTCCGTTTATCGGGTGGGAGGTCAAAGGATGGCCTGTTTATACAATTATTGGAGGAGAAATAGTATTTAAGGGTGTTGACAAATAATCATATGTTTTATATATTTAAATAAGAAATTGGAGGTGACAATGAAAAGGAAAGGTTTTACTTTAATTGAAATGGTCGTGGTTTTGGCTGTTGTTTCAATCTTAGTAGCCATACTTGTTCCTACAATAGCAAGACATATAAAGGATGCTAAAATTACAAGAGCTGAAAATGAAGAGCTTGTCATAGCTTCAGCAATTCTCAGTCTTTACAAGGATGTGGGAAGATGGCCATGTACAAACGCTAACGGACCATCGGGGGGTGTAAATAGAGTTTTATCAGGAGATGTGGGGGATTATGTTCCGCCTTCTGCCGACCCTGCCTCCTATCCCGGAAGTGCAAACTGGTATAGTTTGAATCCTACAAAGCAGTTACATGATTATTTGTATTATAATAATCCTGATAATAATACGGGAGCTATTAATCAAAATGAGTCAGGGCAGGATTATCCGACAACAGGTGAGTATAGGTGGAAGGGACCTTATCTTGATAAAAGAGCGAATCTTGATCCCTGGGGAGCTCAATATGTGATAAGTGCAAGATATTTTCCCGGAAATTCTCTGACAACGGTAGCTCAAAGAGCGGGTCACCGTGTTTTGATACTGTCCCCCGGAATAAATCAGGTATGGGAAACACCTTTCAGTGATGCCGTAAATAGAAACACAACCCCTGATGATAATGTCGGGGGAGATGATATAGGTTTTGTAATATATACAAACGATTAATTTGGTTTTTAAGGAGGAGAGAATGAAGAAAAAAGGTTTTACCTTAATAGAAATGGTAGTTGTTTTGGCTGTTGTGGCGATATTAGCGGCTATATTAACGCCTACTGTTGCAAGGAATATAAAAGCAAGTAAAGTTACAAGAACAACAAATGAGGTACAGGTGATTGCAGCCGCAGTTGCATCTCTTTACAAAGATACGGGATACTGGCCCTATACAAATGCCAATGGCCCCTCCGGAGGAGTTGATAGAGTCCTGGGAAATCCTTCAACTGTTGCAACAGGAGCTGAATCCGGAGCAGGAGCAGGTGCAGCGAATTGGGGTACTTATGGGGCTGCAAAACCATTGTATGATTATTTATACTATAATAATCCCGATGATGATAGCGGTCCGAGTGGCCAAAATCAGGTCGGACAGGATTATCCTACCTCCGGTGAATACAGGTGGAGAGGGCCCTATCTTGATGACAAACTTTTAGATGATGCGTGGGGAAGGTCATATGTTATCAATGCAAGGTATTTCCCCGGAAACCCTCATTTCGGAGATAGTTCAAGACCACATAGGGTGTATGTTCTCTCCGCAGGTCCGAATCATCAATGGGCAACACCTTTTACAGATGGAGTTCACAGAAATACAAATCCTGATGATTCAATATCAGGGGATGATATAGGTAAAGCGATAGCTCAAACAGATAGCTAAAGATTTAAATTAAAAGTAAGGATAGAGCGTAGCCCAAATCCTGTGAGATAGCAAGGGAGAGTTTGTCTTTATTGGTAAATTTTTTAATTTCTCTTATATAATCAACAAAAAATATTTCTATCTCATTATTGTAAATAGATGATTTGAAATCTATTAAAAAGGTTTCTATTTTGTTTTCTCTTTCTCCGAAAGTGAGGTTGGGCCCGACATGGGTTAGGGAATTGTAATATTTATTATTCACCAGAGTCTTTGTTATGTAAACTCCGTTGGGAAGAAGAAAATCTTTCGGGTATTTAATGTTTGCGGTAGGGAATTTGAGTCTTTTGCCCCGTTTGTTTCCTTCCACAACTTTTCCCCTTACGGAATAAAATCCTCCTAACATTATTCTTGCTCTCTGTAAATCTCCAATGGATAAATATTTTCTGATCAAGCTGGAACTAACCTTTTCTCCCATGAATTTTATTATTTTTACACCTTCCACATTAAAACCTTCTCTCTTTCCTATTTTTTTTAAGAGCTTTAAATCTCCCTCTCTTTTTTTACCAAACCTGAACTCTTCTCCTACGAATACGGAATGGATATTATACCTTTCAATTAAAAACTTTATAAAATCTACAGGGGAAAGATCCACTATCCTCTCAAATTCCAAAACATCTACCTCATTAACTCCGATTTTTTTTATGTGATAAATTCTCTCCTTGAGTGTTTGAATCAGTTTTATTTTTTTACCGAAAAAATTTTGCGGATGGGGCCAGAATGTTATTGCTATAACCTTTCTTTTTTCTTTTTTCCCTTTTCTAATGGCATTAAGAAGTATTCTCCTGTGACCGACATGAAGGCCATCAAAATTTCCGATTGTTAGAATCGCCCCTTTTTTCAAGGCTGTTTACCTTTATACTTGTTAATTATGGATTTAATAAAATTTTGATTTGTTTTATATCTTATTCTGACCAGTTGATTTTGGTGAGTAAGTTTAGATGGATAAAAAATATTCTTTTTAATCCCTGTTGTGAAAATTAAGGAAATAATCTCAATAAAAAGTATAATAAAGGCAAATGCAACTTTTAATTTTTTTAAAAAAGAGGATTTGTCTTTCTTTTCCTTTTCGGAAAATTTTTCATCTTTGCTAAATATCTCCTCTTTTTTGACTTTTTTGATTACGCCTTTTCTGTTTAAATTATATAGTCCCTTGTAAATCTCAAACTCCGAAAGATTTATTTTTTCTATAAGTTTATTTACATCTCTTTCTCCATCTATGAATTTTAAGATTTCATACTCCCCTTTTGTTAGATAAATTGTTTTATCTGATATCTTTTCATCCTCTGTTTCATCTAATATTTTTATTTTTTTTGTTATTTTGTTTCTGGTAAAAACAACGGAAGAATCGGGAATAATTTCTTTTATTAGAGGCATTTCATCTAATATTTGCATAGATTCCATCAATAGTCTGTCAACAGACAGAGGTTCAAACCAATCTTTATCCCAATCAACCAAATCCTTTTTCTGAAATTTATATTCACCTTCTTTCCAGCTCATTATACTGAGAATTATCTGGGATGCCTGATCTTTCAGAGCTTTTTTTAATTCTTCTTTGGAAATTATGTTTATCCCCAATAAAATCTCTCCTAATTTTTTGCCGGTTTTACTCTGAATTTGTAAAGCTTTGTTTAGTATCTCAGAGGAGATATCCCCTCTCTTTAGCAAAGTTTTCCCTAATCTGTGTTCAATTTTTCTTGGAAATGTTTCAACATTAACTATTAAGCCCTTCTCAAAATATATTGTAACAAAGTTTTCCTTATGCTTAATTACCAGGATTCCAGTACTTTTGTTTTGCCATAACATTTGTAAGAGTTCAACTATTGAGAAATCCTTAATTGTTCCTTCTAAAGCCATTCTTTTTTCTCCACAAAATAAATTATGATATTAATTATTAAGTAAAAGAAAAGAGCTATCCACAGGAAAATTTCAGGAAAGCTAATTATACCGTCAAATTTGAGAGGAATTAAATCAAGCCTTATGAAAATGAAAAGGAAAAAGAAAAAATGAAAAATAGAGCTTAATATAAAGTAGAGGTAGATTTTTTCTCTATAAATAAAATCTAAGCCCGGTAAAAAGATTGACAGAAATAGTACTATTTTGCTTTTTTTCAGATTTTTCTCTTCAATCTCTTTGTACTTTATTTTTCTTGTTTCGCTTAAAAACGGTTCTCTTATAATAAATAAATTAAAACACTCCTCGCAATATCTATCATTAATGGAGTTTCTGTTCTTTTTAGTTGGTCTTCCGCAGGAAGCACATCTTGTGCTAAAGCCAATATTCCTTATGATTAATTTTAACAATGCCAGAAACACGAAGAAAACAATTATACCCAGGAGAATCGGGTGATTGAAATCATTCCTTTTAATTTTGAATTTAACATATGGGAATATGTTAGTAGCTATTGGATCTTTTAAAGAGATTATGTCTTCGCTTCTTTTGATCCCGGCTTTTTGAGATATGAGAGCATACTTTTGAGCAAGATCAGGTTGATTTATTCTGTAAAGCAAAACCGAAATGTTAAAATTTATGTAAGGATCATCAGGGGCTGACTGAAGAGCTCTAAAATACATATCTTTCGCTTTGGAGAAAAAACCTACTTTATAATAAATATTGCCCAAATAGAAGTATTTGATCTTATTGTATTGCTCTGTTTCTTTAATTCTTTCCAGAACCCTTTTTGCATCAAAGAGAAGGTTATCATTGTAATATCTAACTGCCAGAGTCAAAGCGAGTTGTGGATCAGGATTGTTTCCCAGATAATTTTCTATTCTTGTTAAATAATCGCTTTTGTATTCCCCATCCTTTATTTTCAGGATTGCCTTATAGTTTGCGTTTTGAGAAGCTGTCTGAATAAAATCGGTGTAAAGAAGAAAGAGAAAAGATATAAAGAACAGGAAAAGGTATATGAAAATGGTTTTTTTCTCTTCTTTTAATGAATAGAAAAAAGCTATTGCTGCCAACGAAAAAGGGATATAAAAAAGTCCCAAAAAAAAGATAGACGGAAGTAAAAAGAAAATAATAAAAATTATTAATTTGAGAAATTTTGAGGATATCTTTAAGTCAAAAGCCAAAACTTCAAAATAGTAAAAGTATTTAAAAAAAACAAAGACCAAGAAACTTATGAAGATACCTGAGAAGAATGCTTTTGCTAAAGGAGTTAATACTAATATATTGTCCTTGCTTTTCAGAAAAAGTAAAAGAGTTTTTACGGAGTTCTTAATCCCTTGAGTGAAATTAAAGCTTTTAAGTTCAATATAGGCTAAATCATCATAGATTCTCCAGTTCTTATCATATTTGACAAGAGTATAAAGATAGTCTTTTCCCGCTTCTTTATCACCCTCTTTAATTTTTTCAAGAGAATAGTTCCATATCAGGGTTGATATCTCTTTTTGTTTATTATACTGATATTTTTCCTCGAAAAATTTGTTAATAATCTTTTTCGCCTCTACTTTTCTGTTTTTTCTTGCCAGAGAGTAAAATTTAAACCAGTATTTTGAATACTCATCTTTTACAGAATATGCGAGTAAGAGGTTTATGATTAGAAAAAAAATGCTAACGAAAATTATAATTTTCCTTTTTGTCCTCATTATACTATTTTCTTTAATTTTAAAAATTCAGTTTTAAGTAAAGTAAGGGTTGCTTCAAGAATTGATTCTTCTTCAGTGGACAGATTTCCCTCTGTTTTTTCCTTTAAGAATTCCAGTGTATCTATCATCTTTTTGGCTTCTTCAGGGTTTGCTTCAAACTTTTTTTTGTAAGGATGCTTTGATAATCCCATTTGTATCATAGCTTCCCTATAGAAAGGAATTATTAAAGAATAAAATTTAATATTATCTTTCTTATTTTCCATAGTGAAACCTCATTAAGGTTAAATATAACATTTTTAATTAATTTTTTCAATTTGATTTTATTCGGGAAAGAAAAATCACTTTTTGCTTTTAAATGTTATCTGTGATAACATAAGCAATATTTTATTTAGTTATTTGAAAATAAGTGTGAAAATTTATGGGTTTTCATATTTCGGATAATCAAAAGGGAGAAAATGGAAAAATTTAAAAAATTAGGTTTATCACAGAATACGATAGAATCATTGAGAAAAAAAGGTTATGAGGAACCCACACCTATTCAGGAGAAAATAATTCCTCTGCTTCTGAAAGAGGAGAAGGATGTAATAGGGCAGGCACAGACAGGCACAGGCAAGACAGCTGCCTTCGGATTACCTTTGATTGAAAAGGTATCGTGTAAGAGCAAAAAAGTTCAGGCTCTTATTTTAACCCCTACAAGAGAGCTTGCCATTCAGGTTGCCGAGGAGATAAATTCATTAAAGGGTAAAAAGAAGCTTAATATAGCTCCGATTTACGGAGGACAATCAATTGAACTTCAGCTAAGAAAATTAAGGAAAGGTGTTCAAATAGTTGTTGGAACACCCGGTAGAATTATGGACCATCTTAATCGGGGAAGTCTGAAGATTAATGAATTATCCTATTTTATACTTGATGAAGCTGATGAGATGCTGAATATGGGCTTTTTGGAGGACATAGAGGAGATTTTAAGACATACGAATGAAAATAAAAGGGTATGGCTCTTTTCCGCCACTATGCCGGATAAGATTTTGGCGATTGTTAAAAAGTATATGAGGAACTATGAGTTTGTCAAAGTTTCAAAAGAGCATCTTGCGACAGATCTTACGGATCAAATATATTTTGAGGTGAGAGAATCCGATAAGTTTGAGGCATTGTGCAGAATAATAGATGTTGAGCCTGAGTTTTACGGGCTTGTTTTTTGCAGAACAAAGGTTAAGGTTGAAGAGGTTGCAAACAGACTTATTGACAGAGGTTATGATGCTGAGGCTCTTCACGGAGATATTTCCCAGTATCAAAGGGAGAGGATTTTGAATAAATTTAAAAAAAGGCGTATAAATATTCTTGTTGCCACGGATGTTGCGGCAAGAGGGCTTGATATAAGTGATCTTACCCATGTTATAAATTATTCTCTTCCTGAGGATCCGAATTTTTATGTTCACAGAATCGGAAGAACAGGCAGAGCCGGTAAAGAGGGAACGGCAATAACCTTTGTTACCCCTTCCGAATACAGAAGACTTGTTTATATTAAAAAGGTTTCAAAGTCCAGGATAAGAAAGGAAAAACTTCCGGAAGTTTCCCAGATAATAAATGCAAAAATAGAGAGACTAAAAGGTGATATCATGGAATTAATGGAAGAGGGTCAACACAGGTCTTACATTAGAATTGCCGAGAAAATTCTTGATGATAAAGACCCTGTCGAGGTTTTATCCGCACTTTTAAAGTATTCATTTAACGGAGAGTTTGAAGAGAGCAGTTACAGTGAGATTAAAGAGGTTTCCATAAATAAACAGGGGAAAACAAGGCTCTTTATTGCAAAAGGTAAATCTTCCGGGATGGATAGGGACAAAATAATTGATTTTATACAGAGCAAAACAGGACTTAAAAGCCTTCACATAAAAGATATAAGAGTTTTTGACAATTTCTCATTTTTAACTGTTCCCTTTGAAGAGGCTGAGATAATATTAAGGTATTTTAAAAAGCATAAAAGAGGCAAAAGACCTCTGGTTGATAAGGCAAAGGATAAGAGAAAGGACAGTTAATTTATCCTTTTACCAAATGGTAAAAGGGCTAATCTCGCCATCTTGAAATGCTGAATTCCGAAGGGGATTCCAACTATTGTTATTGAAAAAACAATTCCCCAAAAAAAGTGGTGTAAGGCAAGCCAGAATCCTCCCAATATTATCCATAGAATATTCATTATAAATGAAAGAATCCCTGACCCTGAATCAACATTTACGACCTCTTTTCCAAATGGCCATAGGGCTATGTGAGCTATTTTGAATATTTGAAGACCAAAGGGAATTCCAATTATTGTCAGACACATAAGAATTCCTGAGAAAATATAGTGCAAAAACAAGAGAAATCCTCCGAATACTAACCAGATAATATTGCCAAGAGTTTTCATTCTCTCTCCTTAAAAGTATTTTATTATAATCATAACGAAATATTTAATTAAAAGTTCTTCATAATTTCCTGAAAAAATCCAGAAATTCCTCTGGTATTGGGGTTTTAACACAGAGAAAGTGCTTTTTTACAGGATGAAAGAATACTATTTTCCTTGAGTGAAGTGCAAGTCTCGGGAAGTATTTTTTTGCGCTCCCGTAAATCGGATCTCCTATGATTGGTTTGCCTGACTCCGTAAAATGAACCCTTATCTGATGGGTTCTACCTGTTTTAGGAAATGCCTCAACAAGCGAGAAACCGTTTTTTTGGAACCAGACTTTGTAAAATGTAATAGCTTCTCTTGGTTTGTTTGTTTTTGATGAGATCTTTTTTCTGTTCTTGGTACTTCTTCCGATCGGAAACTCAATCTTTCCTCTATTTTTTTCAAAACTTCCCTTTACAATTAAGACATAGCTTTTTTCAATTTTTCTTTCGGAAAATTGTTTTTGAAGTTCAAGGTAAACATCATTTTTCTTTGCAATCAGGATTAATCCTGAAGTATCCTTATCAAGCCTGTGAACTATGCCGGGGCGCTTTTCCCCTCCCACCTTTGCAATTTCTGGCCTTAATGAAATCAAGGCATTGACAAGGGTGTTTTCATAATTTCCGGCTCCCGGATGGACAACAACTCCGCTCTCCTTATTAACAACCATTACTTCACCATCTTCATATACGATTTTCAGAGGAATTTCCTGTGGTTTTAATTCAAAATCAGGTTTATCATTTATTTTAAATTCAATTATATCTCCATCTTTAACTTTAAAAGAGGCTTTTTTAATGATTTTTTCATTTACCTTCAAATTACCGTCTAAAATATTTTTCTTTATCTCAGATCTGCTTACCTCCTTTATCCTCTCGCTTAAAGCAATGTCAACTCTCTTTTCCTCTCCTTTGACAATAATCCTTATTTTGTCCATGCAATAATTTTATTATCAATGGTTTTTATTTTCAAGGCCCCCAGCACCATCTTTTAGGATTAG
>JALVQI010000041.1 GCA_027031485.1 Candidatus Aminicenantota bacterium
GAATATGACAATTTAATAATATATTTTATAAAAGAAATAGAGGGTGTGAGATAGCTATGATTTTTAAAGTAATTTATTTTAAATCAGGCTGGGATGGGAAAATTCGGAGAACGGATGATTTTTTGATTTGAGGAGAAGATAATGAAAAAAATTATTAAAGTTCTTTCTGTTTTATTAATCATTGCGGTGATAGTTTTTTTCGGGTATAAGTTTTTAAAAAATAAGAATTCGGATGAAAACAGCGCCGAACAAACCGAAACACAAACAGGTGTTAAGGAAGGTCAGGCTGATGAAGCTCCTTTGCCTGTGAAGGTCGTAAAAATTAAAAGAGGAGATCTTCCTTTAAGACTGGAAATTTCGGCTGTATCCGAGGTAAGGCAGAAGGCTGAAATAAAATCGGAGGTCAGCGGTAAGATAAAGGAAATAAAAAAAAGAGCCGGGGATAATGTGAAAAAAGGGGAAGTCATAATTCTTATTGATGATACGGAAGCAAAGCTTGAATTAAAACAGGCGGAGGCTCAGAGACTTCAGGCATTGTCAAAATACCTTGTCAATTCAATGAATATCTCATACGATCTTTCCGATAAAAAGAAAAAAATCCTTGAAAATAAAAAGAAAAAGTATGAAGAGATATTGAAAAAATACAAAAGGGGCGAGATATCCTCACTTCAACTTCATGAAGCCGAAGATGAGCTTTTAAAGTTTATGATTGAATCCGGAGCCATGAGAGATAAAGTCAGGAAAGTGGTTGAGGGATTGACACAGGCGGAAATAAATCTGGAAAAAGCAAGGATAAAATACGAAAGAACAAAGGTGAAAGCTCCTTTTTCAGGCACAATAGCCGAAATAAAAGTATCCGAGGGGGTGATGGTTTCTCCAGGAACAGAATTATTTAAGATGATAAATCTCAATTCACTCTATCTCAAAGGGTTTGCTCTTGAAACTGAAGCTGCGAAAATAAAACCGGGAATGAAAGTCAGAATTAAATTTTCAAGTTTTCCCGACAGATTTTTTTACGGAAGGATAAGGGCTATAAGTCCCGAATTATCTGCGAAAGAGGAAACATTGCCAGTTTACATAAGTCTGAAAAACCCCGGTTATCTTCGGGCGGGAATGCGAGCTGATGCTGAAATAGAGTATAAGGTTTTAAAAAACATAATAAAAGTCCCCCGTAAAGCTGTCCTTGTAAGGTCAGAAAGGCCTCTTGTTTTTGTTGTTGAAAATAATGTGGCTTTGTGGAGATATATTGAGATGGGTGAGCAAAATAGCGAGGAGGTAGAGGTTAAAAGCGGAGTTGAAGAGGGAGAACTTGTCATAGTGGAAGGCCAGCTTACACTTGCCCACCAATCCAGAGTAAAAATAATCAAATAAGATGGGTATAACGGAAATATCGGTCAAAAGACCTGTTGCGACTGTTATGTTTTTTTTAGGGATAATTCTCCTGGGATTTATTTCTTTAAAAAACCTTTCGGTGGATTTGCTTCCCTCCCTTTCCTACCCCAAAATAACGGTTGTGACAGAGTATCCGGGAGCTCTTCCCGAAGAAATAGAAAAACTTATCACAAGACCTCTTGAAGCCCAACTTTCCCCTATTTCGGGGGTAAAAAATGTAAAATCAGTGTCAAGGGAAGGGGTTTCTGTCATTACGGTTGAATTTCACTGGGGAACGAATATGGATTTCGGGCTTCTCCATGTAAAGGAAAAGGTGGAGGAGACAACCGATTTATTACCCAAAGGTGCTAAAAAACCTCAGATATTTGAATTTGACCCCTCTTCAAGGCCTATTATTATAGCTGTTGTGGAATCCGAAGGAAGAACCATAAGGGAGACAAGGGAGCTTTCCGAGTTTTTTATAAAGCCGCGATTTGAGCAGTTAGAGGGAATCTCAAGGGTTGAGGTCAGAGGTGGAGGAAAACAGGAGATATTGGTTAAGGTTTTTCCCGAAAAATTGGCTCTTTACGGAATTGGTTTTGAAGAGATTGCCAGTGCAATAAATAATTATAATCAGGCGATTTTGGGCGGAACAATAAGAAAGAACAAACTTAAACACAGTGTTAAAATAGAGGGTGAGATCAAAA
>JALVQI010000042.1 GCA_027031485.1 Candidatus Aminicenantota bacterium
CTTCATCAAGAGAGCTGGGTACTTTAACCTCTGAAAGTGCATCACTTGCTCTATCAACAGCTTCCCAGTTCATCTTAACTATTTTTTCACCTTTTCTTGCAAAGGTTTTTTCAATATAGTCTTTGATGAGTTTTATTGCTTTGTCTTCAGGAAGAACCCCAGAAATTTTAAAGAAAGCTGCCTGCATTACAGTGTTAATTCTTCCGCCAAGTCCTACCTCTTTTGCTATTTTAAGAGCATTTATATTGTAAAATTTTATCTTCTTTTTAATAATTGTCTCCTGCATATCTCTCGTAAGGTGGTAGAACACTTCATCATTATCCCAGAGAGAGTTTAAAAGAAAGACTCCACCCTCTTTCAAAGGTCCCAATATATCGTATCTGCCTATGTATTCAGGCTTGTGAAGTGCCACAAAATCAGCTTTTGTAATAAGATAAGGAGATTGAATCTTATTCTTTCCAAACCTTAAATATGAAATTGTGATACCACCGGACTTTTTACTATCATATGAAAAATAACCCTGAGCATACATATCTGTGTTATCACCAATTATCTTTATAGAGTTTTTGTTTGCTCCTACTGTACCATCCGAACCATATCCCCAGAATATTGCTCTGAAAGAGCCCTCAGGTTCAGTATCAATCTCTTCCTTAACAGGAATTGATTTATGGGTAACATCATCAATAATACCAACTGTGAAACCGTGAAAGGCTTCTCCGTCAAGATGGTCATAAACCGCTTTTACCATTGATGGGGTAAACTCTTTTGAGCTTAAACCGTATCTTCCGCCTATAATTTTTATATCTGTTTCCTTTAGAGCTGCTACCACATCAAGGTAAAGAGGTTCTCCGATGGAACCCGGCTCTTTTGTCCTGTCAAGAACAGCTATCTTTTTGACAGTTTCAGGTATCACCTGAAGTAAATGTTTGACGGAAAAAGGTCTGTAAAGCCTGACCTTTATCTGTCCTACCTTTTCGCCTTTTGCAACAAGATAGTTAACGGTTTCCTCTATTGTATCAGCACTGGAACCCATTGAAATAATAATCTTCTCCGCTTCAGGATGACCGAAATATTCAAAGATGTGGTATTCCCTTCCGATCTTCTCGGCAAATAATTTCATATATTTTTCCACTATATCAGGCGTGGCTTCATAATATTTGTTAACTGTTTCCCTTCCCTGAAAATAAACATCGGGGTTCTGAGCTCCAACTTTAGCAAATGGTTTATCAGGATTTAAAGCTCTCTTTCTGAACTCTTCAACATATTTCATATCAATAAGCTCTGCCAATGTATCATAATCAATTACCTCAACTTTCTGAATTTCATGGGAAGTTCTGAACCCATCAAAAAAGTGTAAAAATGGAACCTTGGCTTCCAGAGTTGAAAGATGAGCTATTACCGCCAGATCCATTGCTTCCTGAACGGAGGAAGATGGCATCAGAGCAAAACCTGTATTTCTAACAGACATTACATCAGAATGATCTCCGAAAATTGATAATGATTGGGCGGCTAAAGATCTTGCTGAAACATGGAAAACCGCAGGAAGCATCTCTCCAGCGATTTTGTGCATATTGGGAATCATTAACAAAAGTCCCTGAGATGCTGTAAAGGTTGTAGTCAGAGCACCTGCTGAAAGAGAGCCATGGACAGCCCCGGAAGCTCCTCCCTCTGACTGCATCTCAATTACTTCAACCGTTTCTCCGAAAATATTCTTTCTTCCGAATGAGGCCCAGGAGTCAGCCAATTCTCCCATTGGAGATGAGGGGGTAATGGGATAAATTGCTGCCACTTCACTGAACGCATAGCCAACATGTGCAGCGGCTGTGTTTCCGTCAATTGTTTGCATTTTTTTATTCATTATAAAGCCTCCTAACTTTATATAAATTATAGTTAGAATTTTAACATACGCCCCTTATTTAGTCAATTAGAGAAAAGACCCCCAGTACTGTCCGGGAAAATTCAGGTAGCGAAGAGTTAGTGAGAGCCTTGAGCGTTGAGCTTTGAGCATTGAGCAGACTACGAAGGAAAGTTGTTAGTTTCTTGTAATTAACAATTTTCTTTATTTAA
>JALVQI010000043.1 GCA_027031485.1 Candidatus Aminicenantota bacterium
GAAAGATTAAAAGCAGAGGGTTTTTCTATTATAGGAAAAACAAATCTTGATGAATTTGCAATGGGTTCATCAACGGAAAACTCGGCATTTTTTACCACTAAAAATCCATGGGATTTGGAAAGAGTTCCGGGAGGTTCCAGCGGTGGTTCTGCAGCAGCCGTTGCCTCATTGGAAGTACCTGTGGCTCTGGGTTCTGATACAGGAGGCTCTGTAAGACAGCCTGCAGCATTTTGCGGAGTGTATGGACTTAAACCTACCTACGGTAGGGTATCAAGATACGGTCTTGTAGCATTTGCTTCAAGCCTTGACCAAATAGGAATATTCGCAAGAAATCCTTATGATATTTCTATTATTCTGAAAATTATCGCAGGAGAGGATAAAAAGGATGCTACATCTTCTGATGTAAAGGTTGAAGATTATCACAAATTTTATAATATATCCCCTTCGGAAACAAAAATCGCAATACTTAAACTTCCAGAGGTATCATTATCAAAAGCAGTTAAAGAGGCGTACAGCGAGTTTATAAGATTTTTTGAAAAACACGGTTTTATAATGGAGGAAATTGAAATAAGTTCCTGGGAATACGGATTGTATGTTTACTATATAATAGCCTCTTCAGAAGCAAGTGCTAATCTTGCAAGATATGATGGAGTAAGATATGGAAGAAGGGGAGAAGCGGATAATATTAAAGATCTTTATTTTAAAAGCAGGAGTGAAGGTTTTGGTAAGGAAGTTAAGAGAAGAATTCTCCTGGGAACATTTTCGTTAAGTTCAGGTTTTTATGACAAATATTATATGAAAGCTGTCAGAGTAAGAAATAAAATTGCTTTTGATATTAAAAATGTTTTTGAAAATTTTGATTTTATCATTTTACCCACCACTCCTCACATCGCATTTAAGATAGGAGAAAAAATAAAGGATCCAATTAGTATGTATTATTCGGATTATTTTACCATCCCTCCGAGTCTCGGGGGCTTTCCGGCAATAAATCTCCCCTTTAAAACCGTAGAAGGAGATCTTCCCGTGGGTTTTCAAGTAATAGCCAATTATTTTCAAGAAAAAAAACTTTTAAGTCTTGCTAATTTCTATGAAAATGAGATAAAATTTGAAAATAAAATTATTAGGAGGTTTAGAGTATGAAGAAGAAGTATTTATTAGCGGCGGTTTTAGTTTTTTCAATGATCTTTGTGATCTCCTGCAGCAAACCTGAGGAAGTATTTTTAAAGAAGTATTTTAATGCGGTTCAAATGCAGGATAATGATACCATGGCAGCAATGGCTGTTGAGCCTGTTTCATTTGCAAAACCTTTTTCCTTTAAGATTAAAACAATAGGAGAACTCCAAGAAGGGGAAGCTGAATTTGCGGAAGCTGTTAAAAAGTTTCAGGAGGTTTCAAAAAAACTTGACGATCTAAAACCTCAAGTTCTTGATACAAACGATGAACTTGAAGCAGCCAAAGCAGACCTTGCAAAGGCAAGATCATACAGAAAGAAAAAAGAGCTAAAGAAAAAGGTTGAAGAATTACAAAAGAAAAAGGATGAACTTTTTGCCCAATATAAAGAACTTCAGAAACAGAAACAGGCAGCAAAAGAACATCTTGACACCGTTGTGTCTATTATTAAGAAATCTTTAGGTGAAAGAGTTGAGCTTGAAAATGCCAATATTAAAAAGCAGTCCAAGGATGTCGTAATTACAGTAAAGAGTGCTTCGGGAACAAAGGATTTCAAAGTAATCTTTGTAAGATATCTTCTTGATCTGGGGAATAGAACTCAGAACGGAAGATGGATAATTTTAAAGTTCGTACCTCTCAGCTAAACATCTGTTGACAGAGATAAATTAGGTTGATATAATACCTTAACTTTTTGGGCCGTTAGCTCAGTCGGAAGAGCACCGGCCTTTTAAGCCGGGTGTCGCAGGTTCGATCCCTGCACGGCTCACCACGCCCCTGTCGTCTAGCCAGGTTAGGACATCGCCCTTTCAAGGCGGCAGCACGGGTTCAAGTCCCGTCGGGGGCGTTTTTTTACTATATAGAGGGGAAAATGAGTGAAAAACTTGTAAAAGAAATACCTTCAAAAAAAGATGATATCTCAAAATGGTACACAAGTGTAATAAGAAAAGCTGACCTTGTTGATTATGCTCCCGTAAAGGGAATGATGGTTATTAAACCGGCAGGTTATGCTATCTGGGAAAATATTCAGAAGATATTGGACAGTGAATTTAAGAAGACAGGTCATCAGAATGCATACTTTCCTCTGCTAATTCCCGAATCCCTTTTGAATAAGGAAGCTGAGCACGTAGAAGGCTTTAGTCCTGAGGTTGCTTGGGTCACTTTAGGCGGAAATGAAGAGCTTGAAGAGAGATTGGCCATAAGACCCACTTCAGAATCCATTATATGCTCAATGTACTCAAAGTGGATTATGTCTTGGAGAGATCTTCCGGTACTTATAAATCAATGGGTGAATGTTTTAAGATGGGAGAAAGTCACAAGACCATTTCTAAGAACCACTGAATTTTTATGGCAGGAAGGTCACACCGCTCATAGAAATAAAAGAGATGCTATGGAAGAAACTCTCAGAATCATAAATATATATAAAAACTTTATAGAAAAGTCTCTTGCAATACCTGTGATAATGGGGAAGAAATCGGACAAAGAGAGATTTGCGGGAGCCGTTGAAACATATACGGTCGAAGCCTTAATGCCCGATGGAAAAGCTCTTCAAGCGGGGACATCCCACTATTTGGGCGAAAATTTTTCAAAAGCATTTGATATAAAATATGAAGATAAGGATAATACCTTAAAATATGTTCACCAGACTTCGTGGGGAGTTTCTACAAGATTGATCGGAGGTCTGGTTTTAACCCACGGAGATGATAATGGACTTGTTATCCCCCCGAAAGTTGCTCCGGTTCAGGTAATTATAATACCGATCTCAAAAGGTAACTGGAAAGAGTCTGTTTTGCCGGTAGCTAAAACCATCAAAGAAAGACTCGAGAATGTAAGCATAAGGGTTAATCTTGATGATAGGGAGGAATATACTCCCGGTTGGAAATTCTCGGAATGGGAGATGAGAGGAGTACCCCTGAGAATAGAAATAGGACCTAAAGATATTGAAAAAGATCAAATTGTTCTTGTAAGCAGAGTTGATAGGGAAAAAAGATTTGTTCCCCTTGATTCTCTTGAAGAGAATGTTAGCACCTTTCTTGAGGATATACAAAAAAGTCTTTTTGAGAAAGCGAAAAAGTTCAGAGACGAACATACAAAGAGCACTGACAACTTAGATGAATTCAAAAATTACATGAAAGAGGGAAGGGGTTTTATCAAGGCACCCTGGTGCGGAGAAGAAGCCTGTGAACTTAAAATAAAAGAGGATACAACAGCTACAATAAGAACTATAGGAGAAGAAGCAAAAGAGGGAGATAGGTGTATTGTATGCGGAAAACCTGCGAAATATATTCCTTTTTTTGCAAAATCATATTAAAAACCATTGAATTCACTTGAAAAATTAATTGACATACTAAAGAGAGAGGGAATAAGGAATAAAAAAATCTTAGAGGCTTTTAAGGTCTTTCCGAGGGAGCTTTTTATTCCCGGAGATGTTAAATCCTATGCCTATGAAAATTCTCCCCTACCCATAGGGCATTCTCAAACTATTTCACAACCATTCATAGTGGCTTATATGACGGAAAAGCTTAAAATTGAAAAAAATGACAGAATACTTGAAATCGGGACAGGTTCGGGGTTTCAAACAGCTATCCTCTCCTATCTCGCAAAAGAAGTTTATACGGTTGAAAGAATAAAGGAGCTTTCCGAATCAGCTAAAAAAAGATTTGAAGCTTTAAACATAGGCAATGTAAAGCTTAAACCTGGCGACGGAAAAGAGGGCTGGGCAGAGTATTCCCCCTATGATAAAATTATTGTCACAGCCGCAGCTAAGGAAATGCCGGAAGCCTTGATAAAACAATTAAATCCCAGAGGTGGAATTGCGATTGCTCCTTTGGGAGATTATGTTCAATATTTATACTTAATTAAAAGGAATGGAGATGAAATTAAGAAAATTCGGGATATTGCCGTTAGTTTTGTTCCTCTCATTTAATCTTTTTGCAAAAGATAAAACAGGGCAAAAATTCGTAGAGATTTTTCTTAAAAAGAATGTTAAAATAATCGCGGAGCTTGCTCTTACACCCGAGGAGTGGGAAAGAGGATTAATGTTCAGAAAAAAAATTCCGGATAACTATGGAATGCTTTTTGTATTTAAAACTGTTGATTATCAATGGTTCTGGATGAAAAACACATACATCCCGTTGGATATTATCTGGATTGACGAAGATAAAAAGATAGTTTACATAGCTGAAAATTGTAAGCCCTGTCTTAAAGGTGATTGCCCCTCATATGGAGTTGAAATACCTGTTAAGTATGTTCTTGAAATAAAAGGAGGGAAGGCAAAAGATTATGGCCTTAAAGTGGGTGATAGGATTGATTTTTTTCTTCCTTTTGACAATTAATGTTGGATTTTAAGGGGAAAAAATTCAAAAAAACAGTTTTCATATTTTTTAGCCTTATTATTTTTATTTTTATCCTTGATAAAATCTTCCCTTTGCCTGAGGATAAATTATTAAGAGAGAACTCAAAAGTTGTATTCTTCAAAGACGGAAGAGTTGCGAGAATTTTTTTAACTTCGGATGAAAAATTAAGGCTTTATGTAAAATATGAAAAAATTCCCGAAGAAGTTAAAAAGGTTTTCTTAATTTCAGAAGATAAGTTTTTCTTTTACCATCCCGGAGTAAACCCCTTTTCTATACTAAGAGCATTAATATCAAATATAAGAAAAAGAAAAATCGTATCCGGAGGTTCCACTATAACAATGCAGATAGCAAGAATGATGGAACCAAAAAACAGAAACCTCCTTGCAAAAATCATAGAGTCACTAAGAGCTTTACAGCTTGAACTTCATTTTTCAAAGAAAAAATTATTGGAGATCTATCTTAATATAACCCCTTTCGGAGGCAATATTGAAGGAATAGGTGCTGCCTCCTATGCTTACTTCAGAAAACCCTTTTCAGCTTTAAATATAAAGGAAATAGCCCTTTTGTCATTAATTCCCAAAGCCCCCAATGTTTTTTATCCTGCAAAGAAAAATCACGGAATAATAGAGAAACGATACAAAAAACTTATTTCCCGTCTTAAAAAAGAAAAGCTCATAAAAGAGAGGGAATTTAAAAATTTGAGCAAGCTGAAGTTTATTCCGGTAAGACATCCTTTGCCCTTTGAAATTCCGCATTTTTCCGATTATCTTATTTTAAAATATCCCGGAAAAGAAAATTACAGGACATTAATTTCATATAATATTCAAAAATCCCTTGAGAAGATTGTCTCTGATTATAATAAAAATATAAGTGCTCTTAATATAAATAATCTTGCGGTGATAATCATAAACAACAAGGAAAAAGGTGTTGAAGCTGTGATAGGTTCTCAGGATTATTTCAGTGAAAATGGCGGACAGATAAGAGGATTTTTAAGTTTAAGATCACCCGGCTCCACACTAAAACCCTTTCTTTATGCATATGCAATAGAAAAAGGATTGATAAATCGCGAAACACTTTTAAAGGATATTCCAATAGAGTATGAAACTTATTCTCCGCATAATTTTAAGGATATTTACAGAGGACTTGTTACCGCAGAAAAAGCACTCTCGGAATCATTGAATGTTCCTGCTGTCAATCTTTTAAACAGAGTTGGAGTTAAAAACTTTTATCAATTTTTAAAAAGGCTTGACTTTAATTCTTTGAAAGGTGAAAACAATTACGGATTATCCATCATCTTAGGAGGGTGCGGAGTCTCCCTTTATGAATTAACAAGGGCTTACACCCTTTTTGCCAACAAAGGGATTTTCTATAATTTAAGAGATCTGAAGGATGAACATGTTCAGGGAAGAAGGATAATATCAGAAGGAGCTTCCTATCTTATAACTGAAATTTTGGAAAGTCACAAAAGGCCGGATTTTCCGGAGGTTTTTTATTCTGTTTCGGAGCTTCCCAGAGTAGCATGGAAGACAGGAACATCTTACGGGCATCTTGATGCATGGAGCATAGGCTATACTCCCGAATACACCGTGGGAGTATGGGCGGGAAATTTTAATAATCTCAGCTCAGCGGATATTGTAGGGGTCAAAGTGGCAACTCCTCTCATGTTTAAAATCTTTGATTTTCTTCAAAAGGGAAGAAAAAGAACATGGTTTCAAAGACCTGATGAGCTCATTAAAATTCAGGTATGTGCATTTTCCGGTATGAAACCTATCTCGGAAAAGGTGAAGACAAAAGAGGTCTGGGTTCTTAAAAGGAAAATACCCACTCAAAGGTGCATCTTTCATAAAAAATATTTTGTCGATAAAGAGAGTGGGAAGATTGTCTGTCCCGAAATTATGAAAGATAATCACAAATACGAAGAAAAAATTTTTATTGTCTATCCTCCTGATATTGCATTCTGGTACAGGAAAAGAGGCATTCTGACCGAAAATCTTCCTGAAATTGATAAAAGGTGCTCTTTTGGGGATGAGGAAAAACCTCCTAAAATTATTTTCCCTAAAGATAATCAAATTTTTTATTTTCCGGAAGATTTAAGCATGAAAAAGAGGAGAATTCCACTTCTCTCGGATAAAAGTGTTTTCTGGTTTGTTGACGGAGTGTATGTTGGAAAAGGACGGAAATTATTCTTTTCTCCCCAAAAAGGCAAACATACGATAGAAGCGATAGACAACAATTCAATACAGTCGAAAAGTATTGAAATAAGAGTCAAAAACTAAAGCCCTTATGATTATATTCATAATCAAGGACGGAGAGAGTTCCTTGATTTAACAAAATAAGGGTTCTGTTTTTAATATAATACCATCCATAGGATTTTATAATAAATATTTCATCTTGAAAGGATAAAGTTAGAATTAAGCTTTGAGTATTTTCCGGGATTAAGACTTAAGTTTTTGAAGTATTCAAAACCACCGATTTTTCTTCCCTTAATTCTCTTAGCCGGGTGGGAATCCCCGCTTATTTGACAATTAAAATTCCATAATATATAATCTTGGGAGGTTTAATATGACTTTAATTAATGCAATACCAAATAGAACATATGTTATTGTTGACTTCAACGGAGGACCGAATTTAATCCAGAGATTATATTCAATGGGGCTCTATCCCGGAGCAAGAATCCAAATTGTAAGTGTTGCACCTTTGAGAGGTCCCTTAATGATAAAAAATCTTGATAATAACATACAAATTGCCCTTGGTAGAGGAATTGTTAGTAAGATAAGTGTTAGAGAGGGCTAATATGAAGAGAGTTGCACTTATGGGGCAACCAAATTGCGGAAAATCAGCCCTTTTTAATTCAATAGCAGGTTATAAAGCGAATTCATCGCATTTCCCCGGAACCACCGTGGAAATATTGAGCAGTGAAGTGGTATACAAAGAAGAAAACTTCGAATTGATAGATCTTCCCGGTTCTTACTCTCTTTCACCCTTTGACAAAGCAGAAGAGGTTAACACCCTTTTTGTTTTGAAGGAGGATTTTGATTTGATAATAAATGTAATGGATGCATCTATCCTAAGTAGATCTTTAGAACTCTCAATAGAGATTTTGGATATAGGAAAACCTGTTATCATTGCTCTTAATATGATGGATGAAGCCAGGAAAAAGGGGATCCATATAGATACAGAGAAACTTTCCTCCATATTGGGAGTTCCGGTTGTTCCTACAATAGCCCTGTACGGGGAAGGAGTTGACAATCTTCTTAAAGAAGTTGTCAAAATGCTGAAAAACCCCGTAAAACCAAAACCTATAAAACTAAATTCAACGATTGAAGCAATCATAAGTAATCTATTAAAATTTTTTCCGGACAGAGTAGAAAACAGATTTCTTGTATTTAAAGTAATTGAGTGGGATTTAATAAAAGAAAAGATAGAAATTCCCCGAGCCTTTTTTGAAGAAACATCTAAAATAAGTCAAGAAATCGAGAAAACTTATGGAAAAGATTTAAAGGAGTTTATATTTTCAGAAAGACACCATCTATCAATGAAGATCGCAGAAGAGGTAACAATAGTTAAGCATAGCATTGAAAAAAGTCTGGAGGAAAGAATTGATAAAATCCTATATCATCCGTTCTGGGGTTATATAATATTTGTTTCCTCCTTTATCCTGGTTCTATTATTGGTTTTTAAAATCGGGGGTCTTTTGGAAGATATCTTTGTCTTTCCTTTTGATATTTTATCTGCTAAATTTCAAAGTATAAAAACATATAAAATCTTAAAACCGCTTATTAGCGGTACATTGGACGGAACAATGGGGGCAATAGGTGTCATCGTTCCCTTCATGGTTCCTCTGCTTTTCTTTATTTCTCTTTTTGAAGAGACCGGATTTTTAGCAAGATCCGCTTTCCTTTTCGATAGCTTTATGCACAAAATAGGATTACATGGAAAATCAATTCCTCCATTAATCTTAGGTTTTGGATGCAATGTCCCTGCTATCTCTGCCACCCGTATAATTGAGAGTGAAAGGGATAGGATAATAACAGCTCTCTTAATTCCCTTTATTCCCTGTTCTGCAAGAACAATAGTGATTTCAGCCCTTGTCAGCAAGTATTTAGGTGTATGGTGGGCTTTGTTTATTTATATTGTTTCTATTGTCATTACCATAATAATTAGTCTTCTTGCTTCCTCTTTTTTAAAATATCCGGCCCCTGGTTTGATAATGGAGATTCCCTCTTTCAAAGCTCCTAATTTTAAAAATGTATTGATCAAAACCTGGCTTCAATTAAAACCTTTTTTATATTTTGCTGTACCAATTCTCGTGTTAGGTAGTATTTTTATCGAATACTTTAAATTATACGGTGCTGAAAATGTTCTTAACTCAATTCTAAGACCGATAACATATATTCTAAATCTTCCTCCGCAAGTCGGCTTTACTCTTATTTTCGGGTTTTTAAGAAAAGAGCTTGCCCTGCTAATGTTGGGGCAGTCACTGGGGGTAAGAATAACCGAGATTACCTCAATTCTTTCTCCTTTACAAATACTCTCCTTTACCATTTTCACCACTCTTTATGTCCCCTGTCTTGCCACTCTTCTCGTACTAAAAAGAGAATTTAATTCAAAAATAGCAATAATTTCTCTCTTTTTAAATATTGGCACTGCCCTTTTAATAACAACTCTCATCATGTGGATTTTAAGGGGAATAGGTGTATGATAGAAGGAAACTGGTATCTTGCTCTAACAAAACCTCAAAAGGAATTTTTTGTTGAGAAAGCTTTAAGAGAAAATTTAAAGGAAATAGATGTTTACTGTCCAAAATATATGAAAAAAGGGAAAATCAGGCCTTTTTTCCCAGGCTATCTATTCGTTAAATTTAAAGATAAAAAACTCTTTCATATAATCAAATATACGATAGGGGTAAAAAATTTTTTAACAATAGAAGGAGAACCTTTTGTTGTCCCTAAAGAGATAATTAACAAAATAAAAGAGAATGAAGAGAATGGGTTTGTCAAAATTAAAAAGAAAAATGAAAAACTAAAAAAAGGTGATAGAGTCAGAATTGAAGAGGGAGCTCTTCGAGGATTGGAAGGAATTTTTTATGAGGAGCTGAAAGATTCGGAAAGAGTAAAGATTTTCGTTTCCTCTCTTTTAGTATGGGCGAAAAAAGAAGATCTATCAAAAATTGAATAATTTATTTGTAAGGATACTTGATTCTCAGCTGATTTATCTTGTATCTTAAAACCCTTTCACTAATGCCCAATAACTTAGCTGCTTTTGTTTTTACCCCTGCAGATTGGTCAAGAGCCTTAAGTATAAGATTTCTTTCAACTTTCTCAATTATTTTCGGCAGGGGTTCTTCCATAGAATCAATATTATCAAACTCATTATCCCCCATAGCGATAAAAGAAGCTATTTCATCCAACCCTATGATTCCGCTCTCATTAAGAACAACTCCTCTTTCAATTATATTTTCCAGTTCCCTTATATTACCGGGGAAATTGTATTTGCTTAAGTATTTGATAACCTCTCTACTTACGCCCTTAATATTTTTATTCTCCCTCTTATTGAATTTTCTTATGAAAAAGTCAACTAAATATGGAATTTCTTCCTTTCTTTCTCTTAAAGGTGGGACTTCTATCTTTATGACATTTAATCTATAATAAAAATCATCCCTGAATTTCCCTTCTTTTACAAGCCTTTCTAAGTTTTTGTTGGTTGCAGCAATTATTCTCACATCTGTTTCAATTGGAGTTGAAGAACCAAGACGGGTAACTTTTTTATCCTGAATTACACGGAGTAATTTCGCCTGAGTTACAAGAGGAATTTCCGCAATTTCATCAAGAAACAGAGTCCCTCCGTTTGCCGCTTCGAATTTTCCTTTCATCCTCCTATCCGCTCCTGTATATGCCCCTCTTTCTGCTCCGAAGAGCTCGGATTCTATAAGAGTTTCAGGAATTGCAGAAATATTGACTTTTATAAACGGTTTATCCGCTCTGTTCGAAGAGTAATGAATTATTTCCGCTATTTTCTCCTTTCCTGTCCCGGTTTCACCAATTATAAGTACATTCGCATTACTTTTTGCCACTTTTATAGCCATCTTGACAATATTTTCCATTAAGGGAGAACTGTATACAAAATCCTCTATTTTAACCTCTTCAATTTTCTCTTTAAGTTCTTTTAGCTCTTTCTTAATCTCTACGAATTCAACGGCTTTTTTTATTCTGACAAGTAACTCTTCTTTCTTTATCGGTTTTTGTATAAAATCAAAAGCCCCTGCTTTCATTGCTTCCACCGCCAAACTAACATCACCATAAGCTGTTAAAATGATAACCTGGACAAAAGGATAGTTCTTTTTAACACGCTTTAATATTTCAATTCCGTTGGTTTCCTTTAATCTATAATCTACCAACAAAACATCAAAAAAAGTATCTTTTTCCAAAGCTCTGAAGAGTTCTTCCTCGTTTTCAAAGGCTTTAACATTGAAACCTGATAGATTTAAGATATCTTTTAATAAGTTTCTTTGTAATTCCTCATCCTCTATAATGCCAACACTTAAATGTTTGGACATCTTCTTTTTAGCCTCCATTGAAATTAATTATAATTATATCTCCCAATTCATATGGATTAAAAGAAATATTCCAATTATGAAACTCCACTATCTTTCTTATTAAAAAGAGGGTATCTCCCTTTTCTGAGCTAAAACTTTCTTTCTTTCCAGGGTGTGAAAAGAGTTCCGAAGAAAAGAGAGCTTTTCCACTGCTTTTAATTTCTATCATTTTTTTATTATAATCTATGGAAATTTTTAAAAAATTTTCTTTTCCCAATCCTTCAAAGCATGATTTTAAAAGATAATAGAAAAGTATTGATAAAAGTTCTCTGTCTCCATCCACAAGAATTTTTTTGCCAATTTCATTAATATTGATTACGACTTTTTTTGATATGAGATTTTTTATTGTTGAGGTAATAAGACTCTTTATATCAATTTTATCTTTGGTTTGAACACCTATTTCAACTTTCTCTCCGGCCTCTTTTTTCAGAAGCATTTCAAAACTTTTTGTAAATCTTTTTATCCTTTCTATTTCTTGCTCTCCCCTCTTAGCTAAAACCACAGCATTTTCTCTGTTTTTTTCCATTATGATTTTTTCAAAAATTAAATTGAGAGAGTTCAAAGGATTTCTTAATTCATGAGATAAAGTCATTGATAAAGTAGATAATGTTTTAAACACCTCTTTTTCTCTTCTCTCCTTTTCAATCGTTTTTTCTCTCTCAACAAAGGAATGATTGTATTCCATAATTTTAATATAGTATAAAAAGAGAAAAATTACAATTAAAATATTAAAAAGCACTAATATTCTTAGATGTGCTTTTCTGAGAATATTTGAGTAAACTTGCATAAAACCTATTGTTAAAACAACATCTTCTCCGGCTAATTTTTCTTTTACATTCAATTCAAATATTTTCCCCACAGGGGTTTTTATCGTCCGGATTGAGATATCTTTTCTGGGATAAAAAGTAAAAATAGGAAGGAATCCTTCATACTTAGAGTTCCAATACAATAAACTATCTTTGTTCACCCGGAAAGCATAGTAAACAACATCCTTGGATTTGTAGAATTGGTCAACTATTTTTCCTTTAAAATCAGAAAGATTTTCCAAACTTTTTTCTATGGAAAGATCGAGTTTAAAGAATGAGCCTAAAAAACTCAACCTTTCAAAATAAGTCCTCTCTATACTTTTTCTTAGAAATGTTTGATTTAATAAAAAAAGAATTACTGAAGCCAAAATAAAAATTAAAGTCGGTAGTATGTAAAAATATAATAAGATTTTTTTATTTTCCATACTGTTTACTTAACTCTCCACAAAGGAAAACCTTCTTGGGTTCTCAAGTCAATACTATAAACTTCTCCCAGAGAAATTTTTCTAACAACAATCCAGTTTTCCTTTGTAAGAGACCCAATTACTTTTATTGTCGAATTTAATTTTATTTTGTTGAAAAATTCTTCCTTCAAGAACCAGCGCGGAGATATTTCAAGTATAAAAATCTTATTTTCTTTTTCATCTTTTGCGGTAATAAGAACAAAGTCCTTCTGACCATACATTGAGACATTGGAAAAGGATAAAACTATAAAATTCCTTTTAACTTCCCTTAATGGATTATAAACAGAAAAAAGTAATAACAAGCTTAAAATAATAAATGATAATAAAGTTCTTTTCCTCATGGAAAACTTCTTTAAATTTTCGTACCACTATAGAAAAAGTCTATTTTAAAAGCTTTTTATATAAAAAGATCAAAATAAACTACAAAATTGTCGAAAAATAGGAGAATTTTGTCGAAAAAAAAGTGTCTCTTCTGCAAAAAAATGGTATTTACCTGCCTTTTCTTTTTGGCATGTTTATTGATATTTTTTTTGTTATTTTAATTTTAAATAAAATTTTTTTGTTATTTTAATTTTAAATAAAATTAAAGTGTACGGAGATGAGGATGAAAAGATTTTTTTTAGTTTTTTTTCTACTTTTTTCTTTTTTTTCATTATTTGGGGGGAATATTTCCTATACTAAAATTACAAGTTTCAACATAGGGAATGCTATTCCTCTCTCTGTGAGTGTACCGGATGGGACAAAGGTAGTTCTTATCTTTTACAAAATCGGAGACTCCGTAGAGCAGTATCAGGTAAGAAAAATGAAGAAGAATAAAAAAGGGGACTATACCTACTCTCTCAACAGCAAAACTTTCACTGCCAAAAAACTTAGCTATCATTTTGTTTTTCTAAAAGGAGGAGAATATTTCAGGACACCTCAAACATCAGATATAGTAGCTATAGGACAGGGAAAACTCATTAAACTTCCGGCAGTTACAAAACAGAAAAAGCCGTTTCCCCTTTCTCTGAGCGGAAATTACACTGAACAGTGGTTAATATCTTCAAACCAGGATAATCTCACGGACAGTGATAAAAATTCCAAAAATGGAAATCTGACCTTAATGGGGAACTTTTCCACCAACAACTCTCAAATTAATTTTTCAACAACAGGCAACTATGTTCCTACTCAAACCAAACAATATAATGTTTCTTCTGTTCTCTTCAAGTATAAAAGGGGAAAACATGATTTTGAAATTGGAGATCTCTCTTTTCAAGCTCCCGATTTAGCACTCTCTGCATATGGAAAGAGAGGTTTATATTACAATTTTACGGGTAACAAATTCGGAATAAATTTTTTCTCTTTAAGTTCCCAGCAGATAAGCGGTTTTGGTCTTCCTACAAAGAACTCTTTGATAACCGGAGGAAAAATCAGTTTTAAAATCGGGAACTTTAATCTTTTTGGCTTCTACCTTTCCGGTAAGGATGATCCTACCGTCGGACAAAATAGCTATTATAGTTCCACAACCGTAAGAGAAGGTTCCACTTTTGCCATAGGCTTTGATTCAAATCTATTTAATTATTCCCTGTCTCTGAAAGGAACATATTATGGCTCAAACTATACCAAAGATGTTCTGACCAGTGAGAAAAAGAAAGATCATGCGATTGATACAAGTGCCTCATTGAGCTATAAAAGCTTCTCTCTTTCTTCACAATATAAAGAAATAGGTGCATATTATAATAGCGTAGGTTCAAGCTATTTGAGTAACAATCAAAGAAGCTATGGTTCATCCGCAAGTTTCACTTTCTCAAAAATAACTATTTCCACATCTTATTCTCATATGGAAAGTAATATAGCAAAACTTGAGTCGGTTCCCGAAAGTAACACCAACAATATCAATTCCAATATAAGTTTGAGTTTAGGGAAAATCTCTCTCGGTGTCGGTTATGTTACAAATAAGCAGAGAACCACTCTTAAAGACCAAAGCAGCGGACTTTCAAATAATATAGATACTTCAAACTTTACGCTTAACATGTCAATTTATGCTTCTTCTCATTTTAGCCTTAGTTTAAGCGGAGGCAAATCGTTAAATCAATCATTAGATGAACAAACATCCTACACCTTTAATTCTTCCATGAATCTTTCAATCGGAAACACTTTTTCCCTGTCCCCTTCTTTTACTTATTTAAAAGTTGATAAAAAGGGAGATATAACAAAAACTATAACATCCTATTTAAGTTATAATTTAAATCTAATACCCAATGCATTTACCATCAGTGGTTCAGCTTCATATAATAATACAACAACTCCAAACAGTACTCTTAACTCAAAGTCTATAAATGCTTCGAGTAGACTATCTCTTCTTTTTGGCTGGATCTGGAGTAAATTGAGTCAATGTTCCGCCTATGTTGAAGGAAGCTATTATGAAACCGAATATTCTTCCGTAAAAAACAATTATTATAAGATTTACGGAAGTATTGTAATTTCTTTTTAAGGAGATAAGAATGAGAATTAAGAAAATATTATTAGTTATAATTTGTTTAAGTATTATCCCGACGCTCATTTATCCCATAACATACACTCCTTCAAACCCAAATGTAGGAACTGTAATTACCTTCAGAACAACAAATGATAATTACGGACATAGCGTAGATTGGAGCTTTGGAGACGGAACAACTGGCTCAAGTTATGCAAGCTACGGAGAGATAACCCATTATTATAAAAATCCTGGAACATACACTGTTAGAGCGGATGAAAATTATTATGGCTATATCCATGAAACAATTACAATCACAATAAGTGAGGATAGATATATAACTGTTTCACCGACCCCCTATGTTTCAAACAGGCAATTAACCATAACACTGGTGAATGCAAAATCTCCCCCGATAAAGTGGGATTTTGGAGATGGTGTTGTATTAGGAAGAGGAAGGAGCAGGACAGGTCCCTCAACTGTAACCCATACTTATACAAATCCAGGTTCATATACAATAAGAGCATATGATTATAATGGGAGTGCCACAGTCCCGGTGACAAAAACCATCTCAGTCGGAAATCCCAAGAGAATAACATGGACCCCTAAAACTCCATATGAGGATCAGGAAGTATCTTTCACAGCACTTTATTTCAGGAGCTCAAACATCAAATGGGATTTCGGGGATGGGACCATCGTAAGAGGCTCTAAAAATGTAAACCATAAATATAAAAATGCTGGTATCTATACTGTTAAAGCTTATGATTATGGAGGAGATGATAATTTTCCCGCTTCCGCACAGATTCAGGTTAGAGAGGACCCGAGGAGGGTAATAGTTACAAATCCAAACCCGGGTCTGTCTGAGCCGGTGGTTTTTCAGGCCTTAAACTTTTTCGCTGATGCTGTCAAATGGGATTTCGGAGATGGGTTTGAAACAATCGGCCCTCCTGTAATTGTGCATAGGTTCAGAAAAACAGGTGTTTTTAAGGTGAGGGTTTACGATTATGAAGGAAACTCTTCCAAGGTTTTTGAGACCACAATAACAGTTACTACAAAACCCTCGCACGCATCCTCTCTGGTGATTTCAGGGTTAGAATTATTTTTTAAGAACAATAATAAAAATTATTTGATTATACCCAACGGAGTCACAAATGTTATGGCAAAAGCAAGAATAAAATATGAAGGAACAGGCATACTGAATGCTTATTGGTTAATTGACGGACACCCTTATCAATTGATCAATAGAGTTTTAAGTTTCGGGCAATACGTTGAATTTTATCTTGAAAAAATACCGGCTCTGGTCGTCGGTTATCATACTATTTCAATAGCTTTTTATTCTCCAAAGGCAAATTTTGAAAAGATTCCGGATTTAGGTCTTTTTGTTTCTCCTATTTCAAAATATGTAAAATTAGTGCTTCCATTCGATAAAGAGAGTTTTGCACTGGGAGAAGATATTAAGTTTAGCTGGAGAAAGTATCCGCTTGCAATGAAGTATTCTTTTATGATAGGCTCCTCACCGAAGAACTTATTAGAAGGGAAAAATGTAAAAAAGGTATTTGTTAATAAGACAGAGTATTCAATTAATAATAAATATAAGGAAGGAGAAAAGTATTATTGGCGTGTGGAAGCATATGACATTAATGATAATGTTATAGCCAGAAGCGAAGTGAGGGAATTTAGAATCGTAAGAAGTATCGCAACAACTCAGGAGAAAAAGAGAGAAGATCTTCTTTCTATCGGTGAAAACAGGTATCTTTTGCTCTCATTTGAATTGACATCTCAGTATGTAAAGAGCAATTCTTACTATTTGGTAAGGGTTTTTGTAAACGGCAATAAGGCGAATGAATTTGTGTTAGAAGGAAAGGATTTGAAGCTGATAAGAACATCCGTGAAAACAAGGAAAGGGGTGGAAAATATTATTAAATTAAAAGTTTATGAGATTCATAAAAACAGATTAAAACTAATTTCTTATAAAGTATTAAAAATCTAAAAAAAGACAAGAGGAGAGGAAGATGAAAAAGAAAATTTTATGGATATTGTTGTTTCTTTTCGCTATTGCAGGTTTTTCTGCTATCAAATTCAGTCCTCAAACGATTTATATCGGGGAGGAAGTAACTTTTTCAATAGATAATTCTAACAATTGCAATTCATGTTCCTGGGATTTCGGAGATGGAACCGCTAAAATTCTTAATGTATCTGATAAACTAAGCGTTAAACACACCTATTATAAAACTGGAAATTATTTAATAACCTTTACTTTCGGAGGATGCCCCGTAGGAAATACACCTCCACCCCCCATGATGCTTCAGATTACAGTCTTAGATAACAGAACAATATCAATATCACCTCAAAATCCGGTAGAGCACGAAGAAGTTACAATAACTTTAAATAATGCTCTGACATCTGTGGTAAAGTGGGATTTCGGAGACGGGTCTCCCACACTTTCGGGTGGGACAAGTGTAAAGCATACCTACAATACAACGGGAGTCTATACCATTAAAGCACTTGAAAAAGGTTTTTTAAATGATCCGGTTTCAAGGACAATAGCAATATCGCCAGATCAAAGGAGTGTGAGCTTTACGCCGACAAATCCCAAAGAGGGAGAGGAGATTACTTTTTCCGCTGAAAAGTTTAAATCAAGTTCATTAAAGTGGGATTTCGGAGACGGAACTGTTTTAAGTGGTGGAAAAACCATAACCCATAAATACAGAAGCCCGGGAAATTATAAGATAAAAGTTTTTGACTATAACGGAAAAGATGAATATCCGGTTTCACTTTCCCTGAATATTTTAAAAGATATGAGAAAAATATTATGGGAGCCAAATGCCCCGGTTGAGGGAGAGTTTATAAAATTCATTGCCAGAGGATTTAATTCTTCTTCTATTCTCTGGGATTACGGGGATGGAAATAAAGAAAAAGGCCCTTCATCTTCCTTTCATTTCTACAAAAAATCCGGTTCCTATGAAGTAAAAGCCTATGATTACGGAGGTAAAGATAATAATCCCGTAAAAGTAAAAATTTTTGTTATGAGGGATAAGAGAAGATTGGTCTGGAAACCTCAACAGCCGGTAGAGATGGAAAAAGTCAGTTTTTCCCTGATAAATTTTAACTCGCAAAGTTATATATGGAGATTTGGGGATCGTATTGAGAAAAGAACAAATGTTCCGTATATAACTCACACATATAGAGTACCGGGAACTTTTACAATCAGAGTTTATGATGGAGAAAGAAAATTTGGCATACCAATTGTTGCAAAGATCCTTGTTCAGAAAGACAGAAGAAGCTTAACTGTCGAAAAGAGGACAGTCCATGTTAGAGAACTTTTAGAAGTTAAAACAACCGGATTTA
>JALVQI010000044.1 GCA_027031485.1 Candidatus Aminicenantota bacterium
AAAGTTTGAGAGAGATCCTGAGAAGATAAAGCAAATAAAAAGATATACAAACTGGATGGGGCTATTATTCGGGTGGATGGCAGAAAAGAAGTAAAAACCTTTCAGAAGCAATGACTTTTCGAAAGATTGAAGAGATGAGATGATTGCCCTATCAAGCATCGAAAAACTTACCGATGATTCTCACGAAATTGTAATTATTAAAAACAGACAATCCGGTATTTACAAACTTTATTTTGACGGCAATCAAACAGGTGAAGTCTATTCCGATACAATGGATTCGGATGAAAGAGCGTATTTATCATTCGAAAATTATTCAGATTCCTTGAATATTGATAGTGTGGAAATAAGGCTATTGAACAGCGATAATCTTTTTTCCGTAAATTATAAAGATCTGAAAACCATAATTAAAAATTCGGATATTGTATATAAAGAGGATTTCAAATACAAAAACATAAAAGATTTCATCGAAAACTCAGGTTGGAAAGCAGATATAAAAGATAATATATTAAATCACAATCTCAAAAGAAAACGAAAATTATTATTTAATAATCCTAAAGACAAAGAATACATTAAAATAGGTAAAACCGGTCTTTTATTAAAAAACACTCCGGACCATACCATACGACTTTCAAAATCAATTGATATTCCTAAATACTATCCCTTCGATATAAGTGACAATCCTTTTAAAATAACCTATAATAAAAATATGGAGCAAGCGGAAAAGGGAATGAATAAAGAAAATGACAATTCAAAACAATATGAAGATTCAGTAATAAATCTTTTCCCTCAGGCTCCCGGAGCAACACCCGTGTTAAATCATTATAATTCACCGCCGGTATCTTATAATCAAAACAACAGAAGATACGGAGCATATGATTCATCCCCCGAAACAACTTATTACATATGGTCTTATGACGGAAAACTACTTGCGGAATACGATACAAACGGCAACTGTAAAAAAGACTACATTTACCTCGGAAGCAAACTCATAGCGGAATACAAGCCTCAATCCGGAACCTATTACTACTACATGCAAGACAACACAAACTCAGTCAGGATAATAACGAATAATGCGGGAACTGTAGTATATTCTTCCGCTTACGGTCCCTACGGCGACAGTCTCAAAACATGGGTTAATACATACGACCCCGATTTAAAATATTCAAGCAAACAAAGAGAAGAGTGGAGCAACATAGATTATTTCGGAGCAAGGTATTACAGCAATGAACAATTCAGATTCACCTCACCCGATCCTATCAAAATAAACAAAGAAAGAACATACAAACCATGGCTACTGAATCTTTACGCATACACAAGGAATAATCCCATGAGTTATGTGGATATGATGGGGTTAGATGCATTTATCATTGTTTATGGAGATGCCGGACTAGGACAGCATAATGTAGGTAAACTATTCGAAATGGCGGCTAAAACAAGGGCAGCAGAAATCCGAAAAACAATGAAAAAGGAAGATGTATTAATATTAAAGCATATATCAACAGCAAGTGGATTAAATACTCTACTTAGTAAATATAATGATATTAAAATTTTTGAATATTTTGGGCATGGAAGTAATGATACCCTATTTATAGGGGAAGAAAATGAACCAGATACAAATTATAGTATAACAAATGCAGTAGTTGCAGGTGGGAATTTTGTTAAAGGCGGATACATTCGTTTAAATTCATGCTATAGTGCATATGGTGGAGGGAGCGGTATAGCAAAAGCTTTTGCAAATAGGTATTATGTTCCTGTAATAGGAAGTGAATCAGCAATGAAGTTTAAAATCGGGAAAAACGGTAATGTGAAGATGATAGGAAAAATGGAGAGAGTTTATCCTGATTTATAATTTATAAAAGGTGAAAATAATGAAAAAAAGTATAATTGTTTTATTAATTATTTTTTGTTCAGTTTTAAGTGTTTTTTCATACTCAGATAATAATAAATATCAATTGGCTTATATCCTTTCAAATGGTAATACACTTTTCGGTATAACTTTTGATAAAAGCGGATGGCAACTGAGAAAATTGTTTCCTCCTCCTATTATTAGTATTGATTTGCCACCTCATAAAAGCGTAAAACTTCCTGTTGAGATAACGGATTTGAATCAAGTAGCAATAATTTGTGATAATGAATTGCTGATTTTTTCTGATGATTTAAAACCGATTAAAAAAATACCACTACCTTCATTACCTGAGGCAAAGGACTATTTGTTCGACTATAGTAATATCGGGGAATATTCAATAATTCGGGGTGGTATGAAACCGATACTGTTTAGAAATAATAAAATTATCGAATTAGATAAAAGTATTGATTTGTTTAATAATCGGGTAGAACTTAAAAACAATGAGGTTTTGATTAACAAAATTAACACACATATAAAATTAAAAAGTTTTGAGTTATTAGTAGGATTAACAAGTATTCTTGATAGTGAACATATTGTCATATTTAACACCCTATTTGATAGTAAAGGAGAAATAATATCCATATTACCGAATAATAATCCGATTTATTACTCTTTAAATCTGAAAAACGGATATGCTCTGGGTTCTGAAAAAATGATAATAATTAATAAGAAAGGAGAAATTGAGAAAATTATTAAAGCTCAGTTAGTTGGTGAATATCAAAACAGAATAGTAATATTAATTGATAAAAGTAAAATAGGTTTATTATCAATTGATAATAAGAAGTTTGAGATTATTAAACTTACGGAAAAGGAAGAAATACTGGAAATAGAGATTGTAGGAAAATATCTGTTTTATTATACTGAAAAGCATTTGAAAACAAATGATTCGGAGATTATGAGCGAAAAAATATATAAAAAAGATCTTGAGAAATTATTTAAAAAATAGAAATATAAAAAATGAACAAACAATTTGCTGAAGTTGAAAAAAGCATAAGTGGCGGTAGCATGTCGGAGCGAACAAAGTGAGCGAAGATCCAGCACTTTCTTTCCAACGGTAATTGAGAAAAGTTTCAATTTTAATAATGGATAAGAAGAAACCTTCACTAAGAAAACATAAATTTAAAAAGATAGTGCGGGGGATTAATTAAAATGATATTTGAAAAGAAGATGTTAATATTATATTATAAAAATGTAGAGAAAATGGTTACAGGAAATTTGATAAGTGTTTATTATTTTACGAATTGTTTGTATGTTAATGAGAATTTAATTAAAACATTATAGGGAGGGGTAGAATGAAAAAAGCAACTATTTTTTTATTGGGTATTATTTTATTTTTCCCATTTTGTAAAAAAACTGAAAACAAACCAAAGGAACCGGAAAACAAACAAAAGAAGGTTTTATCTCAAACATCAGAATCAAGCTTATTAAATAAGATTGAAATGCAATACAAACTAAAACCGGATAAAAGGATTATTGCGGCCTTTAGAAATATTGAAAAATTTATTGGAGGGAAATCCACGGGGGAGATAAAGACTATATTATACAAAAATAAATGGTATTTTTTTAAAGGTGAAAAACAGTTATGGACACTGAGTGAAATTCCTTCTTATAATGAGTTTATGAATATATTGGTTTCCCAGGTGAAAGAGATTTCGAAAACAAATGGTTTTGCTTTAAAACAAACAAGCCCGGATAATACAACTTATAAAATAATGGATAAAAAAATTGATGATTTCTTATCTATCAACCTGTTTATAGTTTTAAATGAAATAAACAACAAGTGGCAAAAAGGTGAAAGAACCCCGGAATTAATAAGACTTGCAGCGAAAGCATATACTTACCTTGCAATTCAAAACTATGAATTTTCCGACCTTGCTGATCCTCTTTTCTCTCGAGCACTATCATTTGTGGCAATATATAAAGGAATAACCGGGAAAAGATTGTCTAATGAAGAATCATTATTATCTTATTCTCTCGGTTATATTAAGGATGCGAAGAAAATCAGTGAAGATTTATCTGAAAATAATCTTATAAGACTATTTGTTGAGAAAGAATATGAAACTTTGTTTAACGGATTTGATAATAAGAATTCTTCGGATATTGATAAATATTTAATAATAAAAAGCTTTTCTCTATTAAATAAAAAAAAGGAATGGAAAAGATTCGGTCTTAAATTCAAAAGAGATAAAAGATTATCGCTTGCTGTTTTCGGTACCCTGTTGAATTTTCATAATTTTTCTCTTGATCCAAAAAGTTCCGGGATATTAATTAATCTTGTATATGAAAAACTATCTAAGATACTGTCAAAATATTCCGAATCT
The DNA here is from genome assembly GCA_027031485.1 of Candidatus Aminicenantota bacterium. Taxonomy (GTDB): domain Bacteria; phylum Acidobacteriota; class Aminicenantia; order JAMOAD01; family JAMOAD01; genus JALXDT01. Next base: position 4,228 of record JALVQI010000044.1, read on the forward strand.
TCCATAAAGAATAAATTAATCAAGAAGGATCTTATCTCTTTTGAAAACTTACTAAACTTCACATCCAAGAATTTTAACAATAAATTTGTCTCCCCTTCCGAATTTAGCAGTTTTTATAGAAATTATTTTTATTTTGCAATTTTCACTCTCGGTAGGTATTATATTTATAATCTTTCTTCTCCAACAGTTGCACAAAAATTTATTAATAAATTTGGAAGAAGCTGTGTTGAAAAATTTTCCTGCGAATATATAAAATGGTATAATGCTTTGATTCAATATAAGAAAGGAAACATAAGAAATTCAGAATTTTACAAAGAGACCGGCTTTATTGATTCTCTTCCAGTGTATTATCATAATTTTGCCTTAGAGAGACTCGGAGAAAGAGCTCCATTCGCTGACCCGTTGATACTGAGTGCTGTTAAAAACATTGTAAAGAAGATGGATACTCGTTCGGAGTTTTTATATTTAATGATGTCTTATGATTATAATTATCTTTTAAATCTTGAAGAAACAGAGAAACTGTCCGAAGTGCTTATTAAAACATCCCCGGATAGTTTTCCATACGCTGTGATTATAGATTCTCTTCTCCATAGAAGTTCGGCTAAAATATTCAAACTTCTTGAATCTCCAACGGTTACTCCCTATTACAAAGCCAAAGCACTTTCAGGGTGGAAGTATTATAAAGATGTTTCCATTGATCATATAGATAAAGAGTTTAAAAAACTTATCAATGCAAACCCTGAATCTTACGAATATGTTAAGGCTTATGCGGACTTTCTTGTGAAAAACGGGAAGAAAGACAATGCTAAAACAATCATATTAAGATGGTTAAAAATGAATAAAAACAAAAACAGCTTTGATTACATATTTGCAAGAACCCGACTTGCGGAGTTATATTATAATGACGGAGAATATATAAAAGCCGTAAAAGTAGTAAGCCCCGTAGCTTCTACTATGCAGGGAAACGCTATGGCAATACTTGCCAAATCTTACTATGCTGCGGGAAATAGAAAAAAAGCTGTTGCCATAGTGAAAACTATTATTAAAAGATACCCTGATTCAAAAAAGGGTAGAGCTATGCTTGCCGGGTTTTATTGGAAAAACGGAGAATACGAGAAAGCAGCAGAAGTAATTAGCGCATCTCCCGTTCCGATAAATTTTGATGAATGGAATAATATTATTTTACCTGAGTTTACCCAGTCTATGAAAAACAGGGATGATAATAGTATTATCACTGCTTTTTCATCTCTTATTAGAGGTATATTTGACTCATATCCTTTAATCCTTTTCGTTGATTATTATAACAATAAAGGAAGAACTCAACTTGCTTATAAACTTTTGTCGGTTTTACCTTTAAGAGGTCAGGCTAAATTTGCATATTTAATAGAATTGTATAAGATTTTGAAAAAATCAAAAGGGCAGAGCTTTGCTGTTCATGAGCTAAAAAGAGAATTACCTCGCCAATATTTAAACATATTGGCAATCTTTGCATATGATATGAAAAGTTATGATTTACTTTGGACACCTCTTTTTAAAAGACCTCCGGCAGGTAGGGGAAGAGAGTATACATGGTTATTAAAAACTGCCGTATATCTTATGAATAAAGTCAAATATGGTGATGGATACAAAGAATTACTTTCACATTATTCTCAAGGACAAAACAAAAAATATTATTATCTAATAGGACGATACCTGATCGGGAAAACACCTGAAAAAAAGGTTATAAAATTAGCCGGAAATATGAAACAATTATGTGAGATTGCTTATTTTATCGGATTGAAGGCAGAGTCTGAAAAGAATTTTATAAAAGCTGCAAGATGGTATAGAATATCTTTATTAACCGGTCTCAAGAAAAACGGTGAATACAGATGGTCGTATGTAAATCTTGCAAAATGGAGAAATGAACTCTTAAGTCTTAGGCTCAAATAATAAATTATTTGTTGTATACGAGAGTGAATTTACGGAGAACAAACTGGTGTTGAATAAGAGGAATATTCCAAAAGGGAGGGCTATATACATCGTATTTATAAAGGTATAATGATTGAGAAGATTATTCCAATAATATTTTTTATTATTATAACATTGTTTAATGGATATCTTTATCTGTATTTAAAAAAGCACGCAATAAAAGTCAGTAAGGAAGAAAAAAAAGGTGATAATTTCTTTGTTAAAAAAAAATACAAAGAAGCCATAAACATATATAAGAATGTACTTTCAAAAGATG